>NZ_ALWB01000060.1 GCF_000332215.1 Pseudanabaena biceps PCC 7429 | reverse complement strand
AAGCCTTGCGTAGCAAGGCTTTTATTTTTGGGCTTTTAAAATTTGCCAGCTTAACCCGAACTGACGTTACTTTAGAGTTGATTGGTGTTAAAGGTGTCGCATTGATTGATGTTCCCTGAATCTAGCCCGCGTTTAAACCAAGTTACCCGTTGTTGGGAAGTTCCGTGGGTAAAAGATTCGGGTACTACATGACCGCTTTTTGATTGTCTTTGCAAATAGTCATCCCCAATCTGGGTAGCGGTGTCGAGAGCCTTTGTTACATCATGTTCAGTGATTAGCCCTCGCTGAGCCGTGGCATGTCCCCAAACCCCTGCATAACAATCCGCTTGAAGTTCCTGTCGTACCGATAGCTCGTTAGCTTTAACCTTGCTGCTGCTTGATTTTAATTGTCTGACCATACTCGAAGTTCCGCGCAGATTTTGGATATGGTGTCCGACTTCATGGGCGATCGCATAGGCTCTAGCGAAGTCGGCATCACTACCTGCCGTAGCCTCTAGATATTTAAAGAAACCCATATCTAAGTACACCTTTTTATCCGCTGGGCAGTAAAAAGGTCCCGCCGAAGTTTTTGCTGATCCACATGCCGAATTGACAGAACCATCGAACAAGACTAGCTTGGGCGCTTGATAAGTCGTTTGGAGTTGTTGTTTAAAGATTTTCCCCCAAGTATCTTCGGTGTCACCCAAAACAGATTTGACAAAAGACGAATCACGGTCTTTTGTGGGCTGTTTGACTAGCCCTTGAGGTGCAGGCGCATTTTTGCTACTTCCCGATAGGAATCCCAGCAGTTGTGTGGGATCGACTTTGAAAACAAGCCCAGCAATGATGGCGATCGCAATTCCTCCAGATCCCAGCCCGCCCAACATTCCCATTGATGAATTAGAGCTAGAGGAACCACCCCGCTCATCTTCCACATTATCGCTCTCGCGCATTTCATCCCATTTCATATTGTCGATCCTCTGTGCCAAATTTATGGTTGTGAATATAACGCCTTTCAGAGTCTGGGGAGCTTTTTTACTAGTTTGTGTAGTCGCGGATGGAGGGGGCAGTTGCCAGATCGTCAGAGTATTTGCGGATTGCTTCGATATCTGTGGGTTGCCAAGTTCGCAGATCTTGGCATTGATGGGCGACCAGTAACCCCCATAATTTGCCTTTAGATAGTACGGGTGCAACTAAGTTCGATCGCACTAGCAAACCGCGTAAAAAATCTCGATGACAGTCGCTAATATTTGCCTTCTCAATATCGTCGATAGAATGGATCCGTCCAGCTAAATAGAGCAGTGCATAGTCAACATTGAAACAGTCATCGGGACCTGTCGAGCCAATAATCGAATATTTGCGATCGCTTATTGCTTCAAAAGTTACTTGTCCTTGCCATTGCTTGTAGAAATAGTAGAGAACTACGCGATCGACGCTGAGCAGATCTCTTAGTTCGTGAAGCGTAACATTTACAACAGAGTCTTGTTGTAGTTTATTGGTAATTCGCGATAAAACTTCGCTCAAACCGCGCTTAAAAGGATTCATCATTGCCAATAGATAAAAGACTAAATCTGTGAAAATTTGAAGACTAGATTTGGAGACTAGATTTGAAGCCTAGACTTGAGGGATGGAAATTGGCGATCGCCCTCGTACGACTTTGAGTTAATTACGAACTATTTTTAATTTTAAACTTGATTGCAAACTTGATTTTAAACTTGATGGGGATACATGGAGTTATCAAGTTTTACGATAAAGCTATTATGAAGCCGATTTAGCTCTTTTAGCGCATTATTTGCACATTAAATGCTGCTTTATGTGGCAATAGTTTATCCTACGTGTATTTAAGCATTCCTACTTATTACCAATGCCAAGTTTAATACCAATTCCCAAAATGGCAACGCCATTTTGGGAATTTCAAAACCTTACTGGGTTTGTTTTTGATAAGTAGTTCGGCATAATTAAAAACCAAAACCTAGAAGAGCATACCGCCCGCGCAGCGGGCGGTATGCTCTTCAGGTTTTTATAGCTGTCGTCAACTGTATCAGGAAACCCCAAAAGAGGGTTGCCGCGCTCCGCGCGGCAACCCTCTTTTGGGATTTGGGATTACCAGTCAAAAGCTGTGAGCAAAGACTTAGTGATCAAAACTCCCAAGAAACCAACAGGAACGAACCACCGCAGATATCTGACGAGTTCGGCAACGATAAATCTGTCCATCCTCTTGGCTACATCAGGATTAAATATTGTGATCGACAAAAGTACCGATACAAGCTGATAAGCATGACCTGTAGTGAATACCTGAGATACCAGACTATTGCTGCCAAGCCAAGGATATCGCACGGAAAAGGTAAAGGTAAGCGCTACTAGCGCCAAAATCGAGCCACTCCAAGCAACCAGACGGGGAGATAAATCCACATTTGCACAGAACGTAAAGATCGTGGGCACGATCAAAGTCAATAGGAAGGGCGTGAAAATCGAGCCTAGAATCGCGTTAGGTATGCGCTTAATCGTTACGCGAGCTTCAATCTGGCGCAGAAATGCTCCATTCCAAGCACGGGTTTGGGAAATGTTAAAACTGATACCCTGCGGATTCCATCCATTAATCTTAAGTTCGGGATCGAGCCCTGATTCGTTGATATCGTCTTGATTCTGAGAAAGCGAAATCTGATTGCTGTTGTACTTAGACGACAGCATGGCTACTAACAGTGACTGGGTATCAAAAGGGAAAGCATCTAAATTTAATTTGCTCTCGAAGGTAGCCTTGACTCGCTGGATCAGTTCCACCTCGCCATCATAATGGATGAATAAACCTGGAGAAATCTGGGCATCTTTTTCGATGATGTTGGTGATTTTAATCTGAGGATTCCAGATCGTAGCTAACTTTGCGACAGCGGCTTCTTGCCCAAACTCCAACCGATTTGTTCCCATCTCGCCAGTATCGAAGGCTAGGCGCGGATCGTTCCACACATATCTAAGATCGAATTGACTCTCAAAGGTATTGGTGGCTTCGTTAATTTTGTTGATGCTATTTACGAACAAAGACACTCCCACCCGCATTGGCAAAGCAACGTTGGAAGGGAAAGGCACAAGATTATTCATCCCTAGAGGATTTGCCGTTGAGGTGGCAGGTTTTTTGGCGTTGTCTTTGCTTACTGGGGACTTGGCTGCATCATTATTACTAGTTTGGTTATTACTAGTTTGGTTATTACTAGTTGAATTAGTTACGGATGCATTGCTTACTGGCGTTTTTGCAGCATCATTATTTGCTGCTTCGGGATTAGATTGAGCAAAAACGGCGATCGCCGATGGGTTTGTCACCGAATCAAAGTAAGTAGCCAAGCTAAAGGAAAAGCATAGTAAAAAAACGATCAGTATAGGAAATAGCGAAAATTTCCGAGGTTTACGCATTTTGCGACTCCTTGAAACCATTCCGATTGTTATCGCTAGCTTGAAGGGTCTGGAGCGATCGCGCCATGTCGCCAATTTCATCCTTACGGACTGCCAAATCCTCTAGGTCAGCAGATGGCTTACCCTCGGCAAGATCCTTACTTGCATTAGCGATCGCCTCAAAGGGTTTGAGCAACATGGCATTGACCACAATTAGCAATGCCCCTGTAAGTAACACTATCTGCAATCCCGCCATCGCGACATTGCCCGTGAGCGCCCATCGCTGTTGGATCTGGAATTCACTAAAGTCACGAACGGCAACCACCGCGCCAATGCGTTCGCCTTTGTAGTCCAGCACTGGTACTAACACCAGTCCATAATCATTGCCATTTAAGGTGATGAGTTCGGTGGAAACATCGCGAACCTTGGCGAATATTGCAGGAGATAACAAGGGTTTGAGTGCTGTCCAGTCAGTGACTTCAACGGCTTGGTAACCACCCACAATCCGTTCGTTATCGGGACGCGGGATCAATTGGGCGACCTCGGTCATCAATTTATCGTCGATGAATACACCTACGTCAAAGCCAGTGTTCGTCTTGGTCTGCGTTAGTACCGATGAGAAACTCAAGCCGATTTCAAAGCTACCAATTAGTCCGTCATCATCTTTGACGGGATAGACTGCGCGAATGCTAAGTCCGCGACGACCGATCTCCATGCCTCGTTGGGGTTCACCAGTCCGATTGGCAACGAGAACCATCTGACGGAATCCACTCAAGTCTTCGCCATGTCCGTCTTTGAGGGCATAGATACGGAGAAAAGAGGACGCAGGCGGCAGGATAAACTGTCCTTCCCTTACCCCAAACTGATCGCGTTGGACAATCATCGCTGGTAACAAACGTGCGGCGATCGCATCACGGTCTTTTGCGCGGAAAGCCTGTTTGATAGAAGGCAAAGATGACACCAATGAGGCGCGGGCGGAGGCTTTGTTAATTTGCTCATTGATGTTGCTTTGGATTAGGGTAGCTGTGGTATTCAATTCGCGTTTTTTGGCACTTTCGATCATGGCATTGCTCGCCCCAAAGCCCGAATATGCCGATACAACTGATGTGGTTATGGCTACCATAAACAACAATAGTTGGGATTTCCACTTGATATTCATAAACTCTTTACAGCCATCTAGCAGGAGGCTGATGAAATTTTTAGTTGTTAATTTTTTACAGGTCTAAAATAGCAGCAAGGTGGCAGCATTAGGTACTGCTAACTTGCTGGTGATTTTTAAACCAAGCGATCGCTATAGGTAATTGCAAAAGAGGCGATCGTGATGATCAAAATTAAGGGATAGATGATCCAAGAAGCCCAATTTAAGTAGTTAAAAGCCTTCTTATGTCCCTCTTTGTCCAATTTAGTACCGATCACCGTAACCAAAATTGGTAGTAGACAGAGACAGAAGTAGACATAAAATACATACTCCATCGCTACGGTATAGCCGACTTCGGGTAGTTGGTTGTTAAAAGATAACAGCAACACAATTCCCGACAACAATGCTGAGGCGGGAGCCATCGTACGGGGCACAAACATCGTGTAGGGGAAAAACAAACAGCAATAGGTTAAGAGAGATAGCAAAATCAACGGCAAGACATTCTTAGAGAGAAAAACAAGGGTCTTGCGTTGAAAGGTCATCCGAATGCTCAATCCAGGATACTCAACCTGAACGTTGGACTGAAATAAATCGGGATCGCCTTGGGTGGAGGTGCTACGGGATGAGTCTTGGAAATAGGTAATATCTTTAAAATTCCAAAGTTGTAGTCCTTGAAAGGGTTTGCGCTCGACATCTTTAGGTCTTGGCAGTTTCAAGCCCACGGTATCGATCGCATAAATCAAGCGTTCGGTCGAGAGATTGGGATTATCAAAACGCAAATTTAACCTCTGCGAATCAAAGGGATAATCGCGAAAATCAAAGGCATTACGAAACTCTCCGCGTACGCGATAGAGCCGATAGTTTAAGCCATTGACGACCTGAGCTTTGATGGGAGCCTTACCGTCAAATACGGGCGCAGTGGGATTAACACTATTGCTCACAGCATCGGGGAACTGAATCTCCGTAGGTTCATCATTGCCGCTATAGCGGAACCAGACATAAAAATCGGCGGTAAACGTCGTTTTATCGATTCGATTCAGCTTATTGATATCCATGCCCGCATAAACTACGCGCTGCCGCCAAAAATACTGATCTCCCGATTGCACAATGCTACCCGCTTGGATTTCTTTCGGTAAATTAAGCCTTTCGGGATTCGCGATCGGCGTAAATTGTTGATTGGCAGAAATCAACTTTTGATTTTGAAATTGGGCAAGGCGCACGGGCTGATCGCTATTGCGATCGCTATTGAAGTACAACAGCCCCGTTAAGCCCCTTATACCTACCTTACGGTTGTTGAGTTTTGCCAAAGCATCGCGCACCAGTTCTCGATCGTTGTCTAGGCTGGTCGTTTTTAAAGCGGGATTAGCTTTACGAATCGCATCTACCGCCGCGATCGCCGCCTCATAGAATTTTGCTCCTAAATAGGAAGGAGTTTTGTTATAGGTTTTTTGGTAAGCAGCTAGGAAATCTTGGGCATCAGCTCCCGCACTATCAAACAGAATTGGCAAGGGGACATACATACCCTCGGTAAAGAATCCTGGATTTTTCTTTTCCTCATCATATTTGTCAAACCGTTTGGCAAAGGATTCTCGACCTAGAGCTTGTTCACCGAGAAGAGAATTTTTTAAACCCTTTTGTTTGAGGGCAACTAGAAAATCTTCTGCAACATCTTCCTTGGATGTGGTTAAAAATAAAATTCCCGCTTCAGGCTCGGCGGCGATTTCATTGACGATTTGCTGGACTGAGGCTTTGCGGTTATTGGGATCGGAATCGATCGCCCATATTTTCTGAATTTTGCCATTACCATTGGCTTCAAAAGCAGATTTGATGACTTCCGATTGAGTCTGCTCGTTTTTACTAGCTTTGTCATAGATTACGCTCGCAGTTTTGAACTGAAGTACTTGCTGGGCATAAATTGACAAGGTTTTGGCAAGGTCGGGATTAGTATAAATAATCCGAAAATAATAGGGACGATCGCTTGTAACTTTGGGATTATTTGCCGTCCCAGTAATCGCTGGTAATTTGCGTTCTTGGTAAATACTGCCAGCAGCGATCGAGGCATCAGAAGAGCGATGCCCTAAGACCACCAATGCATCGCTTTTAGCAATATCGTTAGCAACTTGAGTTGCACCATCAGCATTCCCCTTGTCATCAAAAATATTTAACTTAAGCTGACGACCATTGATCCCGCCATCACGATTAGTGGCATCAATATACAGCTTGATACTGTCAACTATTTCCTGTCCCCCACTAGCCCCATCTCCACTTAGGGGGGCAGCTACCGCAATCGAGATCGCACCGCCTTCGGCTCTCAAGCCTTGGGCAAACAGACCATTGAGTGACATCACTACCAAAAGTGCAGTTAAGGCGATCGCCCAAAACCTCACAACTGTTTTACGCATGAAATTACAGCCGTCCTCTTTAGAAATTGCCTATTATTTACTAGAGATACAAAGTACCACTTATATCTACCGCCTATCTATCGACAAGTGTATCAGGACATAAAACCGCAAAGAGAGATGCGGAGCAAATCGCCACATCTCTCTTTATGATTATGATTTTTTCCTAATACCAAAAAATATAAGGAAGGTCACAGCATGACCTTCCTTATATTTTTGTGGTGTTGAATTTTAAAGGGCGAATGATGGGAATTGAACCCACGAATGGTGGTACCACAAACCACTGCCTTAACCACTTGGCTACACTCGCCATTGAACCGTTATTAATAATAATACTAGTTTGTGCATTTACACAAGAGCTTTGGCAAAAAATTTGCCAGTTTGCAAAAAAATGATCTTTCGCATGATCCTTCGGCTCGTAATATCAATTCGCGAAAGTGTGACAACACTTTTGTGAATTAAAAAACAAACCCAGTAAGGGTTTTTAAAGCTCAAAATGGCGTAGCCATTTTGAGCTTTGGTATAAGCTCGAGCTAAATCTAGCGAGAAGGTCCTAGCCCAACTGCACCAGCATAAACAGCTTGACTGCCAAGTTCGGCTTCAATTCGGAGTAAACGGTTGTACTTAGCAACGCGCTCACTTCTACAGAGAGAGCCTGTTTTGATCTGACCTGCGCGAGTGGCGACGGCAAGATCGGCAATGGTGGTGTCTTCGGTCTCGCCCGAACGATGGCTAATGACTGAGCGGTAACCACTCTTATCAGCAGTAGCGATCGCTTCTAGCGTTTCAGTTAAACTACCAATTTGATTGAGCTTAATCAAAATTGCACTGGCACAACCCTCGCGAATACCGCGCTCTAGACGAGTCTTATTGGTCACAAACAAATCATCACCAACTAACTGGGTTTGGGTAAGTTGATCGGTCATCGCTTTCCAGCTAGCCCATTCATCTTCCTGTAAGCCATCTTCGATGGATACGATGGGATACTTCGAGATCAAGCCTTCGTAGTAGTTAACAAACTCTTGAGGAGTAAGGGATTTACCATCGATCGCATAGTTACCATCCTTGAATAGTTCGTTGGAGGCAACATCGAGGGCTAGAGCAACCTGCTCTCCTGGTTTGTAACCAGCCTTGATAATTGCATCAATGAGTAGTTCTAAGGCGGCTTGGTTGGACTCAAGGTTGGGGGCAAACCCACCCTCGTCACCCACGGCTGTAGACAAACCCTTGTCATGGAGTACCGAGCTAAGGGCGGCAAATACTTCCGCACCATAGCGCAATGCTTCCTTAAAAGTGGGTGCGCCCACGGGCACGATCATAAACTCTTGAATATCGACGTTATTGTCGGCGTGAGCCCCACCATTGAGGACATTCATCAGAGGAACGGGCAATACATTGGATAGTGGGGTTCCTAGATAACGATATAGGGGTTGACCGATTGCCACCGAAGCAGCTTTAGCGGTTGCCAGAGAAACCGCTAAGATTGCATTGGCTCCCAAATCGGATTTGTTGGGTGTACCATCACGTTTGATCATGATGCGATCGACGAGTTCTTGATTGAGCGCATCTATACCCTTTAATTCGGGTAGAATTTTTTCAGTAATATTGCGGGCTGCGATTAAAACTCCCTTGCCACCATAGCGTTGCTTATCGCCGTCTCGTAGTTCGTGGGCTTCAAAACTTCCTGTAGATGCACCACTGGGAACCTGAGCGAGACCGATTGCGCCGTTTGCCAATTTGACTTCCGCTTCAACGGTTGGTTTGCCGCGCGAATCGAGAATTTCCCGTGCAGCGATCGCAATGATTTCTGTTCCTTTAGTCACTTTGAGCTATTCCTTTAATGATTAAGTGAAGCTATTCGCAACAATCTTACAGTTTTGCGATGCTTCATTTCTGAAATGTTAGGTTTTTATTAAAAAAATTGACAAAATGGATTCTTTGATATACCGATCCAAAATGAATTACAGCGCTTTGCGCTCAAACCCAAACCAAAGAAATTTTTGAAAGCGTTGCGAAGCAACGCTTTCAAAAATTTCCTTGTGGTTCGTTTGATCGATAATTGCTGTAAATAAAGCGTTGCCAAGATGATTTTTTGACAGGGGTATAAGTACTTGTGCAAAATAAATTACGGAAACCTGTAAAGTTGCGCCCCGCAGGGGGGGGAATTTACAGGTTTGGATCTGTAATTAATTATGCCTAGCTACTTAACGAGTTTAGGTTTGATGCCATAAATCATCTAATATATTCTCTACACTCAAACTAAAGCTCTTCTATACGAGGTTTTGACTCCTGATGAGTCTGTCATTAAGCAGTAAATACATCAGTGCTGATGTTCAGCATTACCTAGAGCTATTGCAGGTTCTAGTGAGCCGTAACCTCAAGGTACGTTACCGAGGGTCGTTTTTAGGAATATATTGGTCATTGCTAAATCCTCTGATCATGACTGGCTTATATACTGCTATTTTTGGGGCAACCTTTTCTAAGTACTATGGCAATTCCATTGCCAACTATATTTTGGCAGCATTCACAGGTTTGATTGTCATCAACTTTTTCTCAGCCTCCACATCCCAAGCCTTAAGTAGTGTGGTTGGAAATGGTGCATTACTTAACAAAATTCGCCTACCTGTAAGCATTTTTCCCGTTTCCATGATTACTGCTAATATATTTCAGTTTGTGATGGGGACTTATCCCTTACTAGCGATCGTTGCGCTGATAAAGTCTCATAGCTTAGTTAATGTATTTGCGATACTTTTGCCTTTTACTGCCTTGGTCATGTTTTGTGTGGGGGTAGGATTTTTTGTAAGCGCCCTTTACGTATTCTTCCGAGATTTACCTTATTTTTATGAGCTTGTGGTATTCATGCTCTGGATTAGCAGTCCTGTATTTTATCCAGCTGCGATCGTGTCGAACTCAGTAAAGCCTTTTTTAAGTATCAATCCGCTATCACCTATTATCGAGAGTCTACGGCAAATTACTCTCTCTGGAAATTTGCCAGACATTATGATGATTGCTAGTGCTTTGTTGAGTGGTACGATTTTTGCGATTTTGGGCTGGGCATATTTTCACCAATCGCGATCGCAGTTTATGGATTTACTATAGATATTTTAAAAATGGAATCAATTCGATTAGATCAAGTTTGTTTGTGGCGCAGAACCCAAGAAGAGTTTTCCTACGATCTCAAGAAAACTCTTCTATCTATTTTTGAGGGTAAATATCGTCAACCACCAAAGAAATTGGTACTAGATAAGATTGATCTAGTGGTTGAGAAAGGTGAAAAAATCGGTATTATCGGCAGCAATGGGGCAGGAAAGTCTACTCTTTTAAAAGTAATTTCGGGAATTCTGCAACCTACTACTGGCAATGTGCGGGTACGTGGTCAGATCGCTCCTTTAATTGAGTTGGGTGCAGGTTTTGACTCAGAAATTTCGGTAATCGATAATATCCTCTTATATGGAGTGCTATTGGGATTTTCGAGGGCAGAAATGAAAGAAAGAGTTGGCTCAATACTCGAATTTGCAGAGCTTGAAGATTATCGGTTTGTACCTGTCAAAGGTTTATCTTCAGGAATGGTGGCAAGATTAGGTTTTGCGATCGCCACAGATATCCAACCAGAGATTTTGATTTTAGATGAAGTGTTATCTGTAGGTGATGAGAGTTTCAGAAACAAATGTCAAAAACGCATCGATAAATTTTGGGATTCCCATGTGACGATTTTGGTAGTGTCACACTCTATGGATTTTATTGAAAAGTCTTGCGATCAGGCGATTTGGCTCAGTAAAGGCAGTCTTAAATTAGCAGGGGACTCGAAAGAAGTTGTAAAATCCTATTTAGATAGTGTCACTTGAGGCAAGTCATACCATGTATCATCTAATTTATCTGCGATTTGGCATTAGAGAATATGCTCACAATGTGAGGTTTGCCAGATGCAACCATTTCTTTCTCTGTTAGGGAGGTGCATTTCGAGTATTTGAGTTTGTCAAGGAGGGAGCACTGTTGAATGTTTCTCCTTTGGGGTTGCTTGTTTTGGAGCCAGATCTGCAAAATCAAATCTTGCAAACTTTTCCATCGGAGTAGATGGATACTTATTTGACTATTCTTTAAGGCTTAACAGGTATTTTGAGGAGAGGTTCTACTTGTAAGTCAAGTCCTTGGATAGTAATAGTTTTAGAGTTTGAGGGGCATAAAAACTCGCGAAATATTTGCTGTTAATTAAGCCAACACTGACTAAGTATATGAACTAGAAATAATGAATATAAAATTAGGTGGAGATAAATGATCAAATCTCAATCTCAAAAAGAAATTGTTGTAATTGGTGGTGGAATTGTTGGCTTAGCTACTGCATATAAGTTGTGTCAATCTCAACACTATAACAAAGTTACTGTGTTAGAAAAAGAGGATCTACTTGGGAGTCATCAAACAGGTAACAACAGTGGCGTACTTCATGCGGGGCTATATTACAAGCCAGGCTCGTCAAAGGCTAAATTAGCTGTGAGGGGTATTCAGCAAATGATTGAATTTTGTGAGGACAATGAAATCCCTCATGAAATTTGTGGAAAATTGGTAATTGCTTGTGATGATCAAGAGCTAGCAAGGCTTCATAATTTATTTGAGCGAGGTCAGCAAAATGGGCTTTTAGGTTTGAAGCAACTAAATCAAGAGCAGTTGAGAGAAATTGAGCCCCATGCTGCTGGTATTGCCGCAATTCATGTGCCACAAGAAGGCATAGTTGATTACAGAAGAGTTGTTGATACTATTGCTTTAAAATTGCAGAATAACGGTGGAAATGTTGTTACATCAGCAAAAGTAACCAAGCTCAGGCAGTTAAATAATAAATGGATTATAAGTACGCTTAACGGGGAGTTTGAGGCAGATATTATAATTAATTGTGCGGGATTATACTGCGATCGCATTAGTGAATTAGCTGGTGAAAAACGAGAAACAAGGATCATTCCATTTCGAGGTGAGTACTATAAAATTAAAGCCGATCGCCAATTTCTTGTAAAAAACTTGATTTATCCTGTTCCCGATCCACAGTTTCCCTTTTTAGGCGTTCACTTTACCCGTCTAATCCATGGTGGCATTGAAGCTGGTCCCAATGCAGTGTTGGCCTTAGCTCGTGAGGGTTATCGGAAATCACAAATTAATTTGGGTGAACTGTATGATATATTCTCCTACGATGGTTTCTGGCGTTTTTTACAAAAGCACTGGTCAATGAGTTTAGAAGAATTATTTAGATCGTTCAGTAAAAAGTTATTCTGCCAATCACTACAAAAACTAGTTCCTGAAATCCAAGAGGGAGACTTAGAAGTTGGTGGTGCAGGTGTAAGAGCACAGGCAATTTTCTCCAACGGAGATCTAGTTCAAGATTTCAATCTAGTATATGGTAATAATGCTTTGCATGTCTTGAATGCACCTAGCCCCGCAGCAACAGCTTCATTAGCAATTGGAGAAGAAATAGCCGCTTACGTAACTAAATATTTCTAAATAATATTCCTAAATATTTCATTTCTCAATATTTCTAAAAAGCAACTCAAGTCCAGATTTAAATTAAGTAAAGAGATTTAAATGAAAATATTGATCACTGGAGGAGCGGGTTATATCGGCTCGATCCTAACTCCTACTCTATTAGCTAAAGGGTATGAAGTTACTGTATTAGACAATTTCATGTTCCACCAAAGCAGTCTAGCTGATTGCTGTCAATACGATGGATTTCAAGTGGTTCGTGGTGATTGTCGTGATGAAAGAATTATTAAAGAACTCCTAAAAGATACTGACATTATTATTCCTCTAGCAGCCCTTGTAGGGGCTCCTCTTTGTAAAAATGATGCGATCGGGACTCAGACCACCAACCTTGATGCTGTAAAAACGATTTGTCAAATAGCTAGCAAAGATCAAAGAATCCTTATGCCAGTAACCAATAGTGGCTATGGAATTGGCGAACCTGGAAAGTTATGTACAGAAGAAACCCCACTACGACCAATTTCACTTTACGGAGTTACTAAGGTAGAAGCCGAAAAAGTTGTCTTAGAGCGAGAAAATAGTCTTACTTTTCGATTGGCAACAGTTTTTGGGATGTCACCACGGATGAGGACTGACTTACTCGTAAATGATTTTGTCTATCGAGCTGTCCATGACAGAGCTGTACTAGTTTTTGAAGGTCACTTTAAGCGCAACTATATTCATATTCGTGATGTAGCTAATGTGTTTTTGCATGGCATTGAAAATTTTGAACAAATGCGCGGCAAACCCTATAACGTAGGTCTAGATGATGCTAATTTATCAAAGTTAGAACTGTGCGCCGAGATTAATAAACACTTACCTTCTTTTGTCTATTTAGAAGCTCCAATTGGAGAAGATCCTGATAAGAGAGACTATATTGTTTCTAACGCGCGAATTTTGAGTACAGGATTCAAAACAGAATGGTCTCTAAGTCGAGGAATTAAGGAACTGATTAAAGGCTATACAATCTTGCGTGATAGCTTGTATTCTAATGTCTAGTAGTTTAAGGAAATGATTGTCAGTTCTCTCAGATTTTGACTAGAATTGACAATTAATTTTCTTGTATTAGAAGGTTTTTATCTGTTTTCTTGAAGCAGAAATGAATATACTCGACTTAAAAAACAAGCAGGCTAGTAAATCTATGCTGATATCTCGCGCTCCTGTCCGAATTAGTTTTTTTGGTGGAGGTACTGACTATCCTGAATACTTTCTTCAACATGGAGGAGCTGTATTAGCAACAACAATTGATAAATTTTCTTATGTTACTGTAAGCCCATTCTTAAGTCATTTATTTGACTACTCTACTCGTATTTCCTACCGTAAGGTTGAGTTAGTTAATAACATCAATGATATTGAACACAATGTTTATCGCGAATGTTTAAAATTTTGTGGTCTTGAGAAAGATATAGAGATACACCATGTAGCTGACTTACCCGCATTTACGGGCTTAGGCTCATCCTCATCTTTCACTGTGTCACTATTACATGCGCTACATAGCTTTAAAGGTGAATTCATCCGCCCAATTGACTTAGCCTATGAAGCAATTTATATAGAGCGTCACTTGCTTAATGACAAAGTAGGCTGTCAAGATCAGGTAATGGCTGCCTTAGGAGGGTTTAATCTAGTTGAGTTTAGAACTGAAGAGGATATCCAAGTAAGTCGGCTACCAATATCACCACAACGTTTGGCAGAGTTTGAAAAACATTTGTTTATTGTATTTACAGGCATTAGGCGTAAAGCATCTGATGTTGTTGCGCAGCAATTACAAAAGGTTTCAAGCAATACACAAATACTAAAATCAATGAGATGTATGGTCGATGAAGGTTGGGATATTCTTACTTCAAATCGATCTCTTTCAGAATTTGGCGAACTTTTACATCAGGCATGGCTTGCAAAGAGAAGTCTCGATGGATGTATATCAAATACTGAGATTGATAGGGTTTATCAAATTGGTAAAGATGCTGGTGCTTGGGGTGGTAAGCTTTTAGGGGCTGGCGCAGGAGGTTTTATGCTATTTTTTGCCCCGTTAGAAAAACATGAAAGCCTGAAAAAAATATTTGCTAACTATCAAGTGCTAGAAGTAAAGAGCAATTCTCTAGGTTCACAAATAATTTTTTCTTGATTACTAAATATTGATTCTTGCTCGTTAACCATTAAATCATTAAACATTACAACAAAAACAAATGAAAGTTCTGATTGCAGATTTTGACTTATTTAGTAAGATTGGTGGTGGACAAACATTCTATAGAAATTTGATTTCAAAAAACCCAAATATTGACTTTTATTATTTTAGGATTTCTGAGCAAGCTTCTGACTGCCAATTAACTAACGCACATCCTATCGATTTTCAGGAAAGTTATCATATCTCTGATTATTTGGGCTTTCAGGATTTAACACCGCCGCAGTGGATCTATGGAGCGTTTATAAAAGCTAACAATATTGCCTCTTCAGTGTCTGGGAGAAGGTTTGATGTTGTGGATATTCCAGACTACGAGCAAATGGGGACAATGCTTAGACCTGCTTTCAAACATCATAATGTAGATGTTGAAAGAATTGTACTATCAATGCATGGAAACATATCTACATCACAACGCTTTGATTGGTTCAATGGAGGTAACACAAATCAAGCCCTAGTTTTACAAGAAAAACTTCAATATGATGTGGTTGATATTCGCTATGGCATTAGCAAAACCTATCTGGAAGAATGGAAGGATTCATCGGATTTGTTATCCCATTATTTAAATCCTCTATCTGTTATATCACTACCTAAGCCTCAATGTGCTAAGCCTTCTGCAAAAAAGCCCAACCTGAATTTTGTTGGGCGAACAGAAAAACGTAAAGGACCAGATACCTTTATTAACATTGCTTGGTGGCTTCCTCGTGCTGCGTATAATCAAGCTAGTATTATTGGTTCAGACAGCTTTGATTCTGGCGGAGAGGCTAGTTCTAGATTCTTTCTAGATAAAATGGTCAGTAACAGAATGAAGAGTGAAATCTCGTTGCTATCAGCTATGAGTTATGAAGAACTTGAACAGAAAGTTTTCTCCACTAGATCTTTGACTATTCTACCATCAAAGTATGACACTTTGAACTTAACTGCGATTGAATCTCTGTTTTCTGGATGTCCGACAGCTATTGGCTCTGGGGCAGGAGTGATTAGGTTCTTGAAAGAAAATTTTGCCAATGTTTCATTTGTAACAATTGACGTAAATAACATTTATTCAAGCATTCCACATATATATTCAGTTTTAAAGGATTATGATGATTATCGTTATCAACTTTTAGAGTCTTTGTCTAGGGTCTCTTTAGAATTAATAGAATCCACACTCACTGAAATATACTCTAGCGAACCGAGTTATGAAGATTCAGTAAGAGTAAAAATGGAACGTTGGTATTCTTTATTGATGAGAAAAAAAGAAAATAGTGGTTCTGCTATTTCTTATCTGAAAAAATCATCTCCAATATTGAAACAAGCTTTTAAGAGTATAAAACCCCTTATTAAAAATCCAAAGAAGTTTATAAAAAATAAGCTTCTATCGACGTTAAGCAAAAATAAATATGAGGAATTCAGGATTCTTGATCAAGGATTGAAATCACTATCATTATTCGATAAGTACAGAAATGTATTTCTTTTGAATGAGGGAAGCAGTGATGAGTTGACGAAAAAACTCAAGTTGTGCTGGGAAATTTCTTCTGAATGTCGATTTGACCGAGTTCGTGTCTGGAGAGAGATTGCTAGATTAGAGGGAATACGGGGGAATGATGTTGTTTCTGCTACTTATTACATAAGAGCAATGCGTTTACTGGGTAGCGATCGCTTTGGAGATTTGGCAGAAGTTATCCCTACGCTCAACAATAACGGTTTTGCTAGAGAGGCTCTTGTAGCCGAAGCTATGTATGGAAAACCCTTGGTAAGTAATGAAATGGCTAAGTCTATTTTAGATAAAGCTTTATCCGAAAATAAAACCAACTCAAAATGGGAGTATGAGTTTATTGACGATCGCCGACAGGCATCTTTTTATAAGGTTTCAATAATTGTATCTCTATACAATGCTGCTAAGAAGCTGCCACTATTTTTACAAACTATCAAATATCAAACTTTGATTCAAGTTGGTGTGGTTGAAGTGATTCTCATTGATAGTGGCTCCCCTTCTGACGAATATGGAGCTTTTGTCAAGGCTATTGAAGGTTTGGATATACCAATAGTTTTTGCGCGAAGTGCTAATCGTGAAACAATCCAAAGTGCCTGGAACCGAGGTATAGCGCTGTCTCGCTCCTCATATTTGACTTTCTTGGGAGTAGACGAAACTATTGTTCCAGAATGTTTGGAAATTCTCGCTGCTGAGTTAGACAAAGATAAAACCCTAGATTGGGTACAGGCAAATAGTCTTGTGACAAATGTTGATACTCAAGGGCGATGGGTAAGTGACATTATGCTCTATGACAGGAGAGATTATAAGCAGGATTTAGTCTACCTAGAGACTTGCTATTTGTCTTGGGTGGGGGCACTCTATCGTCGTTCTATTCATGATCGCTTTGGCTATTACGATGCATCTTTTAATGCCGCTGGAGACACCGAATTTAAGGGACGTGTATTACCGTTCATAAAGACTAAGGTAATACCAAAGACTCTGGGAGTTTTCCTTAATTACCCCGATGAGCGTACTACACAGCATCCTAGAGCTGAGATTGAAGATTTACGTGCTTGGTACTTACATAGAACCTTGTCTGGTATTGAATATGCATTTGCCAATCGGGATCATCATGAAGCTGAGCAATTGTTTTACAATTGTCTGCGGTATCGAAAGTCATTTTGTGGGCATTGGAGTACAGATATTGAGTATGCCTACAATCTAGGTTGTTTCATCCAAAAACATAACCCCTTCAGTGAATCAGCCATCATAAAGTACTTGCCACGGATAAAAGAGCTTTTGAGTTCATACCGATCTTTAGACTTGATTTCAAAAATATCAAAGACATCAACTGTCGCTCAGATTTTTTCGGCAAAGCAATCAATTAAGTCAATAGAAGAGATTTACAGAACCCAAATCAATCCAACCGTTGAACCAGTTTTCCAAATCTTTAATGATAATCGATATGAGCAGCACTCATTTCTATGGTTTACTGATATAAGTAGTTCAGCATAATTAAAAACTAAAACCAGAGAGCGTACCGCCCGCGTAGCGGGCGGTACGCCCCTCTAGGTTTTAAGTTTACTCTTAGCTACTTATAGAAAATTTATAAATTATTAGGTTCAACATTTTAGAGCGATCTTCAATTAAGTATAACAATCAACATATATTATGAAATCTCTTAAGAATTGGCTGAAGAATAAGCTTCGCAAAGCATTAGCTATAGCAGGAATAGAAGAAGCTATAGCAGGAATAGAAGAATCGATTCAAAAACTTCGGGATACTCGGTCTGATGATTCAAAGAATGTTTTTGGGATTTCTTTCTGGTATGAGGGAAACCTCTGGGAGCCACCTGTTCAAATAGCTCTAAGAGATCTTTGTAGACCTGGAGATGTTGTATTTGATGTTGGGGCAAACTTCGGTGGTCTGACAACAGTAATGTCTCGCATGGTAGGTTCGAGAGGTATTGTATGTTCTTTTGAAGCAAGTCCAAGAATTATTGGAATTTGTCAAAAGAATATAGTTATGAGTGGCTGTAGTAATGTTCAACTTTATAATGTTGCGGTCTACAGCAAGTCAAATGAAACCGTTCCAATCTATTTGGGAGGTCATCTAAATGACAGTATTTACTCTAATAGTGATGAAGAAGTAGCTGCATTTAATATAGATACGCTATCACTTGACGACTTTGTAGACTTTACCAGCTTAGTTCCAAATTTAATTAAAATGGATATTGAGGGAGCTGAGTTTGATGCGATTATCGGTGCATTAAATACGATCACGACTGCTCGACCTCATTTAATTTTAGAAACCCAACCCTCAGACACTAGATGTCTTGATCTATTAAGAGATAAGGGATATGTGGCAATTGATTTAAACTCTTATCAGGAAATCAAGAGCCCAACAGACTATCCGCAGGGTGTGGGAATTCGCAACAATCTTTATATCCATCAAGATAGGTTGTCAGAAACCCCCTATTCTCTACCATTTACATTTGTTGAAGTGAAGACCTTAACTGAAGATGATTTTATAAAGACATCAAGTAGTATGCTTGCTTTAAAGAATCCTCTTAAGCTTGACAAGGGTAGATACCTAATTGATTTGGACTTTGTTGCGCAAGGTACGGACAATGAAATGATGTGCGGTGTTAAAGTTCAAGATAAAATCATCTTTAGATACCATGCTTATACAAAGTTGATTGCAGACAGTTATAAAGATTGGGTGATCGATCTATCAAAAAATTGTGAAGCAAATATTTACTTTGAGTTTTTGAATGGCACTTCTGACAAGACTTTTGCGATTAAAAGTGCAAGGGTAATTCGGATTTCCCAGTTTGATAATTTCAAATCAGCACCTTATATATAAACATAATTAGCTGGGCATAATTAAAACCCATAAACCTATAGCGAACGCGCAGTGTGCGCCGCAGGTTTATGGGTTTTATATTTAATTAAGCCCACTTACTTATTGGTATTCCTATGGCTGAAATATCTTTTAGAGCCATAGAGCAGCTAGCTATACGTATCGGAGAATTTATGATAAATAAATACAACATTGGCAAAAAACTAAATTAAACTATAATCTGTTAGTTACAGGGACTTTCTAATATTCTAATAATATTTAGGTATCTCATAGTTTATTCATATTGCCTCATTGGTTGCTAAGGGTAAAACCATTTATGAACTGTCGTGTCTGTGATTCAACTAATTTAGAACTCGCTGTAGATCTTGGTTCTCAGCCTTGGTGCAACCATTTTCTGAAACCAGAGGAAATTGGGAAAGAGCCATTCTATCCTCTGAGGTTACTTTACTGCCAAGACTGCGAAACAGTTCAGCTAGATTACACCGTAAAAAAAGAAATTATGTTTGGGAATCACACCTATCTATCAGGTGTAACCAAATCTTTGAGCGAACACTTTAAAACGGTTGCCCAAGAGGTAGATACGCGGTTTTTTGAGGATCTCAAATCTAAATGTGTTTTAGACATCGGTTCTAATGATGGTACTCAACTGCAACATTTTAAGGCTCTAGGCTATGATGTTCTCGGTGTTGAATCTTCAAAAACCACTGCGAAAATTGCTAATGATTCGGGAATTACAACTTTAAATGAGTTCTTTAACCTTGAGCTAGTTCAGCGACTTAACCGTAAGTTTCATATAATCAATGCGGCAGGAGTATTTTTCCATCTTGAGGAACTTCACTCTGTAACTGAAGGAATCCGCGAAGCACTTCGAGATGATGGTGTATTTGTTGTACAGTTTCTTTACATGAAGCGCATTGTTGAAAATTTAGCTTTTGATCAGATCTATCACGAACATTTACTTTATTACAACCTCAAAAATATTGAAGTGCTACTCAATCGACATGGTTTAGCTATGTTTGATGCCTATCTTTCTCCGATTCATGGTGGATCGATTGTTGGTTTTGTGACGCACAAAGGCAAGCGTGAAATTAGCGATCGCCTACAAACTCTCCGTCAGGCAGAGACAGATGAGAGAAGTAACGAATTTGCAACCTATCTAGAATTTGGCGATCGCATTAAACAGATGAAGTTGCAGAACTTGTCATATCTTGAAAATGCTAAGAAAGAAGGCAAAAAGATTTTTGGCTTTGGGGCTCCAGTAAAAGGAAATACGATGTTAAATTACTTTGGTGTAGGCACTCAATATCTAGATTGTTTAGTCGAAAAAAACGAACTGCGTCGTGATTTATATTCTCCTGGAATGCATATACCGATTGTTATAGAAAAAGAAGTTTGTGATTTGCCCGATATATACTATGTCCTTGCTTGGAATTTCAAGAAGGAAATTCTTGCTAATAATCAACATCTAATTGATAAAGGTATAGAATTCTATTTTCCTGTTAACCCCAAAGAGGTTTAGTGCTATGGAAATATTAGTTACTGGTGCTACTGGTTTTTTAGGAACAGCATTATGTTCTCATTTGGAACTGATAGGGCATAAAGTTCATCGGTTAAACTCTAAAAACTGTGACTTAGAACGATCGGATTCATTGCTGCAATTTAATCAAGTTGCCTACGATCAAATTTATCACCTAGCAGCATGGACTCAGGCAGGTGACTTTTGCCTATACCATCCTGGAGAACAATGGATTATTAATCAACGCATAAATACCAATGTTCTCTCTTGGTGGCAGCAATATCAACCACAGGCAAAACTAATAAGTATGGGAACTAGTTGTGCCTACTCCCCAGAACTACCATTAATAGAAGAAAACTATCTAACGGGAATGCCTATAGATAGTTTGTTTACCTATGCAATGACCAAGCGAATGCTGTACGCAGGGCATCTAGCATTACATAAACAATATGGTTTGAACTATCTTTGTCTAGTTCCTTCGACTCTCTATGGTCCCAGCTATCATACTGATGGACGGCAAATGCACTTTATTTTCGATCTAATTCGGAAAATTATTCGTGCTAAGCTCTACGGTGAAACAGTTACCCTCTGGGGAGATGGCAATCAGCGTAGAGAAATTGTTTACATCCATGATTTTGTCAATATTGCAATACAGTTAGCAAACGACACTGACAATCAAATTATCAATATTGGAGCGGGAGAAGAGTTTTCAATTAGACATTTTGCCAAGCTAATTTGTGAAAACATTGGCTACGACTTTAATTTAGTACAGTTTGATACTGATCGCTATGTTGGAGCTAAGTCTAAATGCTTAGAAGTACAAAAACTAAGACACTATATCCCAAATTTAAGCCTGACTCCCCTAGAGTTGGGGCTAGAGAAAACTATTGAATGGTTTTGGGAACAAAGAACACAACTTGTGCCAGAGCATAATTGAGGAGATAATTTTGAATTACTGGATCGAAGATAAACTCAGCAGAATTACGGAAGCATTTACTAACGATTACTGCAAATCAATTGAAGTAGTTGCAGATGTGATTACTAAATGTTTTCAGAATGGCAATACATTGTTTATCTGTGGTAATGGTGGCTCAGCATCTGATGCGCAGCACATTGCGGCTGAGTTTATTGGTCGCTTTTTATTTGATCGCAAAGGTTTGCCAGCGATCGCGCTAGTATCAAATCCTGCGGTACTTACAGCATGGTCTAACGATCACGAGTTTGAAACGGTCTTTTCCCGTCAACTAGAAGCATTGGGTAAACCTGGGGATATTTTATGGGTCATTTCTACCTCTGGTAAATCCAAAAATGTAATTTTAGCTTTAGAAGCCGCTAAAAAAATAGGAATACAAACTATAGGAATGACAGGAAATAATGGAGGTATTTTACAATCCCTAACTGATCATAGTCTATTCGTTGAAGCAAATCATACTCCATTGGTTCAAGAGATTCACGTTATTACTTATCATCGTATTTGCGAACAAGTGGAGTTTAATTTATTTCCCAAAGCATGAATTCCCAACCCAAAAAATCATCTATCCAATCAGAAAAAGCATTATTTCTAGATAGAGATGGTGTCATAGTTGATTATGTCCCTTACCTAAGTCAGCCTAGTCAAGTCCAAATACCTCAAAAAGCTGGGGAAGCACTAAAAAAATGGCAAGATGCAGGCTATTTGCTAATTGTCATTACTAACCAGTCTGGTGTCGGGCGTGGTTATTTCTCCATGGATATGGTTGACTTGATTCATAAACATATTCGTGATGAATATAGTGCGTTTGGGGTGCGGTTTGAAGAATTCTTCGTTTGTCCACACCTTCCCTCAATTCAATGCAAATGTCGAAAGCCTTCTCCTAATATGCTTTTTCAAGCATCTCAAAAATACAATATTGATATTGAGCGGTCTTTTTTTGTGGGAGATGCATCTAGTGATATCGAATGTGCTATTAGCGCTGGATGTAACCCCGTACTTCTGCTTACTGGTAGAGGCTCATCTACATCAAGAATGTTATGTGATAATGACAGAAAACTAGTCTCTATATTTAATAGCCTATCAGAAACAATTGAACTTATTAAAAATTAAACTAATTATCAAAATATGAATAAAAATAATGAGAATAATTTAACACCTATTCTAATTTCAGTTGTTCCTGATTTAGTTGGTGGTCAAGGGCATGTTATTGACTATCATCAAGCAGTTGGTAAAGCCGCTAAATTAATTGGTTATAAACATTTAGTGGCAACTGCTCCCGATGAAATGATTAGCCATCTACCAGATAACTGGAATACTTGCCTTAATAGCGACAAACTTGAATGGGAAACCTACACAATATTTAAGATTTTTAAAATAAAAAGTATTTATGACTGGGCAATCCGATTGGCGAAATACTTGCGTCAAGAGGCTATGCCAAATTCAGAATATGGAGTGATTTTTTTGGAAAGATTCGTTCTCTCCCATCTATTAGCAGTCATATTAACTTTGTTTTTTATACCTAGAAATAATTTATCAGTTTTATTGCTTTACCGACGAGATATCCATAATCAGAAAAATCGCTTTGCCTACAAATTCTTAAATAATCTGATTAGATCTATGTTGCCTACAAAGAATTTTCGATTAATTACTGATAGTGAACTTTTAAGTAAGTCCCTATCTAACTATTTCGATATGCCAGTAGATATAGTGCCGATACCTCATACTGAGATTGTATGTGAAGAAGATATTTTTACCAAGCAAAGCAAGGAAATACTATGTTGGTGGGTAGGTTCCCCTAGAGAGGAAAAAGGTCTAGATATTATTAAATCTTTTGCTTCATCTGCTTGTGAAAATGCCGATCAAATATGCTTGTTAGTTGCCGAAAGTTCGCGAATATCGACAGTTTTGGGTGGTGTAAATGTAAAAACACTTCAAGATTGCCTTACGAGGACAGAATATTTAAAATGGCTAGTAGCTTGTGATGTTTGTCTGATGCCGTATAATTCCTTTGACTATCGAGAAAGAACATCTGGAATATTTGCTGAATGTGTAATTGCAGGGAAGATACCCGTAGTCTCAAGCAATACTTGGATGGCATTTGAACTAGCCAAATATAAACTGGAAGAATTGATCATAGAATGGAGTAATCCTAATACTACTATGGAGCAAATAATAGGATTTACAAAGGACATAGATATTAAAGCAAAGCTAAATCATATGCAAAAAGAATACAAAGAGTTTCATAGTTTGCAAGGATATGCAAATCAGATAAATATAATACTTAAAAGTTAATTATGATATCAATGAATTATTTATAAGTTCTGCAAATTGAATTTTTGATTATTATTGTGATTATATAGATGCTAAAAATTGCAATAGATGGCACATCACTGACCAGTCAGCCTAGTGGCATTGGTCTATACGCTAAAAACTTGATTTATGCTTTGTATAATTTACAAGATCAAGATAATTTTCTTATGAGTGTCGTCTATCAGCCAAGATTAAAAGAATGGTTGAGATTTAAAGCTAATGCACCAAAATTTTTAAATTTAGATACCAAAATATATAAGCTTCCCATTCCTGTTACTATTTCCAGTTTCCTTTCTAGATTTCCTAATCCGATTATTCCTTACTTTGAAAGTGCCTTTGGTTTCCCTGATATTCTGCATGGATTAGATCATGTAGTTTATCCTTGTTCTAAAAGTTTAAAAGTAATGACTATTCATGACTTAACTTTTATCAAATACCCAAATTTTGCGAGTTCAATTACTAAAAACTATTCAGAACGCGTTAAGCATTGTATTAGTTGGACGGATTTAATAATAACAGTTTCTGAAAGCTCTAAACGAGATATTGTTAAATATTTAGATGTAAAGCCCCAAAAAATATATGTTACACCGTTAGCTAGTCGTTATCGTAATAATTATTTAAAGGATGAAGTTATTGATATATTAAAAGAAAATATAGGCTATGACTTTACTAAGCCTTACATATTATTTGTTGGGACATTTGAACCTAGGAAAAATATTAATAATATTATTTATGCTTTTAACTTGCTGAAAAAAAAATATAAGATTGACCACCAGTTAGTATTAATTGGCAAAAAAGGTTGGAAATACGAATCAATATTAAAAGATATTCAAAGTTCATCTTATACAAATGAAATATTTCATCTTGACTACTTAGCTGACGAATTAGTGGCGATTTTTTACTCAAGAGCAGATGTTTTTGTATATCCTTCTCATTATGAGGGGTTTGGTTTGCCTATATTAGAAGCGATGACTCTTGGTACTCCAGTTATAACTTCTGATAATTCTTCAATACCAGAAGTTACTGGCAATGCGGCTATCCTTATCAATCCAAATGATTTTATGCAAATTGCTGAAGCCATACTAAAAGTAATTAGCGATCGCCAACTAAAGGAAAATTTAATTAGTAGGGGTAAAGCACAAGCCAATTTATTCTCTTGGGACAATACCGCCAAAGAAACGTTAAAAGCCTATAAAAGTATTATCTGATTCATGATTAATAAAGAGAATATTTCTTACGCTAGATTGATAGTTAACTTGTCAAATGTTCTATTTAAGTCAACAGGGATAAGTAACTATACCAAAAATGTTTTTCCCTATTTAAAATCTATTGCACCTATTCTACTAAGTTCTGAAGTTCACGCTGGATTTGAATCTTACTTAATTCCTGACAACTTAACTTCTGAACAAGGGACAAAAGGACATTTGAATAGGTTGATTTGGACACAATTCCAGTTGCCAAAAATTTATAGGAAATTAAAATCTAAACTTTTATTTTCCCCCATTCCCGAAGCTCCGTTATTTTCTAATTGTTTTAGTGTGGTGATGGTGCATGATTTCATTCCCCTGCGTTTCCCCAAAAGATTTTCACCTCTCACTCCCTACCATCTATACTATGTACCACAAGTTCTAAATCAATCAAAACATATTATTTGTAATTCTCAATCTACCGCTGAGGATATTGTTAGATTTTGCCATATTCCATCTAATAAGATTACTCCTATTCTTTTGGCTTACGATTCAAATCATTTTCGCCCTGTAATTGATGAGAGATTTAATACTCGATTTCCATACTTTTTATATATTGGTAGACATGATCCTTATAAAAATATTAGTCGTCTAATTTCTGCATTTGCTAATGTGCCATCTAATCTCGAATGTCAACTTTGGTTGGCTGGTCCTTCGGATAATCGCTATACTCCAAGACTAAAAGAACAAATCCAAGAATTAGGGCTTACTAATCAGGTGAAATTTCTCGATTATGTGCCTTACGATGATTTGCCTAAAATTATTAGTGGCGCGATCGCTTTAGTATTTCCGTCACTGTGGGAGGGATTTGGTTTACCCGTTATTGAAGCCATGGCTTGTGGGACACCAGTGATTACTTCTAACCTGTCGTCTTTGCCCGAAGTCGCAGGAGATGCAGCGATTTTGATCGATCCTTATAACGTGGCAGAAATTACCGATGCGATGCAGGCGATCGCTAATGATGCGGGGCTGCGATCGCATCTTTCACAACTGGGATTACAAAGGGCTACTCAATTTAGTTGGGAAAAGACGGGAAAAGCGACCGTAGAAGTACTAAAAAGTTTTTTGTAAGTAGCTAGGTATAAGTAAACTTAAAACCTAGAAGAGCATACCGCCCGCTATGCGGGC
>NZ_ALWB01000059.1 GCF_000332215.1 Pseudanabaena biceps PCC 7429 | reverse complement strand
TTTCTCAAATCCCGTTTTAAATTATCCCGAATTCATGTTAACCCAAGAAGAGAAGGTTGGCGCTTCGCGCCAACCTTCTCTTCTTGGGCAATATCAATTAATTGGCAATAGAACTTCAAACTCAGTACCAATAGTTACATCGCCATTGTTATTAAGATAGGGCGATCGCAGGACAATTTTGCCTTGATGCTGCTGGGTAACAATTTGGTGACAAATAGCCAATCCTAGTCCTGTTCCCTTTCCTTGTCCTTTGGTGGTAAAGAAATTATCAAAAATGCGGGCTTGAATTTCCTTGGGAATACCCATGCCATTATCAGCGACTTTGACCGATATCCACTGGCGATTGTCAATTTCAGCGATCGCTGTGGTCAAAATCAATATAGGTTGCCAAGTCTCCTCTATTTCGGTCAAGACATTACTGCGATCGCTAGATAGACTGTCCTCTTTAAAGAGAGTCTTTGCCCGCTGGTCGATCAGATCGGGCTTGGATTGTAGCTCCATTAATGCATCAAGGGAGTTACTGATCAAATTCATAAACACTTGAATTATGCGATCGTTGAACCCATTAATTGCAGGAAGCTCGATATAATTTTTGACAATCTGAACACTTCTAATCCTCCCGCTGAGAATTGTTAAACTACTTTCTACACATTCAATCAAATCAATGGATGTGGGATCGGATTGATCTTCCATATGCGAAAGACTTTGTAATGTATCAACCAATCGGCGTAAATATCTCGAACCAGACTGAATACTCCGCACTACTTGGGGTAAATCGGAACGAATAAAATCCCAATCAATATCTTCAAGGATATCGCTGATAGTCTTTGCTGATGTTCCGTATTCCTTTTCATAAGCCCTTAGAACCTTCATGACCCCTTCGATATAGGTCAAGAGGCACTCGGTATTCCCATAAATTGCAGATACTGGATTGCGAATATCATGGGATACTTCCGCCACGATTTGCCCGAGACTAGCCATTTTTTCTGTTTGAAACATACTGGTCTGAGTTTGTTCACGCAGTAATTTGGTAGCTAATTCATGGATATAGGACTGAGACTGTAAGAGATCGTGGATATCTAGTACAGAAAAAACATCTCCATCCAAATGAACAACTAAAGGCTCATAGATATCATCGCTGACGCGAGCGAGAGCCATCTGGGATGCCATGACAATCGGTGTACTACCATTCAATTTTAAAATTTCAGATTGAGCTTGCTCGTAAAGAACCTTCAATGGTCTTTTAGTAAATAATTCTAGGGCGTAGGGACGGCTTAGACATTCTAAAAATCTGCGCCGAGACAACATACCGACATAGTTATCCCCATCGTAAATTATCAATGCAGGCAAGCGGGGATCATCTTTAAACAGTTGCTGGGCAAAGGCTCCTGTTTGAGACAGATCGGCTTTAGTATTGTACAAACTTAATTCAGCAATAGTTGAATCTAGGGCTATTTGCTGTTTTGCATGGGCTACTTCGATGCTGGATTCAGCTACAGTGGGTTCATTTGCCATCACCATCAAGGGGATCATCGCCATCTTCCGCGCTAACTCTTGCGTAGCTGTTTGGCGAATATTTTTCCCCTGAATAGAACCGCGATCGGGCTTATTCTGCTGTAACTTGAGATTATTGATAACGTTATTTAGAGCTTCAGGTTTAACGGCGATCGCTAAAGCTTGGGCGGCTGACTCAAAGGCCGAAATTAAATTATCTAGAGATATTTTCGGCAAGAGATCGACGGCTCCGCGACGGGTCGCCCAGCGCTTTTCCACATCTTTAATTTGACTTTGACGGGGATTGACTAACAGGACATTTACTTGAGGGGCGTGATCCGCACACCATTTACATAGTTCCGTAGCCAGTAAAGATGTTCCCCCACCATACCTTATGCCAATATCAGCAACGATCAAATCGGGTAAGGTCTGATTTGAATTAAGCTTTTGACCGAGAATTTTAAGTAGATCTTCAGTTTCAGGTGCTGCCCATACTTCGAGTTGATGTGAAGACAAAGCGTTGTGCCACATCAAAGATTGTTCTTCTGATAGCTGAGCCAACAAAACAGATTTGACCACACAGCCCCCAAAAATAAAAGGTAACTATTGTACATTATCGGATGGCAATCTATGGGTGCAAGCAAGAACAGATAACCTACTGTTAACCTAAATTTAATTTATAGATATTGCATTTCCCAGTCTAGTGAAGTGGGGAGTGATCCCCCGCCAAAGGCGGGATAATCACTCTATGTAATACCAAGTAATACCAATTTCCTGAAGTAAGCCAACACTTCATGAAATTAAAAAACAACCTTAGCAAAGTTTTGAGCTTCAAAAAATGGCAACGCCATTTTTTGAATTGGTATAACTCTCTGCTTGGTTTGTAATTAAGCAACCCAGAGTATGATTGGCGGCGCGAAGCGCCGCCAATCATACTCTGGGTTGCCGCTTAATCATTGCGATACAGTGGCGATACAGTGGCAATCAGTTGCAAGAAGACAGAATTGGGATTACTAAGGATTGCGATAAACTAGAAAAAACGCTTAGGATTTTTTTCATGACACGGATCTGTATTCTTGGTGGTGGTTTTGGCGGTTTGTATACTGCGCTTAATCTATCTCGCCTGCCTTGGGCAGTCATGCCTGAAATTATCCTTGTGGATAAAAGCGATCGCTTTCTTTTTACCCCATTTCTCTACGAACTAGTAACCAAGGAAATGCAGGAGTGGGAAATCGCCCCCACATTTGCCGAATTGCTCTCCAACACTGGTATTCAATTTGTTCAGGGGCTAGTGACAAATATCGATCTTGAGTCTAAGCAAGTAGAAGTAAATGTCGGTCAACCTATTGTTTTAGATTACGATCGCCTCTTGCTCGCGATCGGTGGCGAAACACCCATGAACTTAGTGGATGGCGCACAGGAATATGCTATTCCCTTTCGGAACTTGAAGGACTTTTATCGTCTGAATAGCAAATTGGAATTATTAGAAGCATCTAACCGAGAAAAAATTCGCGTCTGTATTGCAGGTGGCGGTAGCAGCGGCGTGGAGCTTGCCTGTAAAATCGCCGATCGCCTCAAGGATCGCGGTCGCGTTCGCCTCGTTGATCGCAATAGCCAAATTTTAAGTAACTCGACCCAATCAACACGTCAAATTGCCGAACTCGCCCTCTCCCAAAGAGGGGTATGGACGGATCTAAATACCCGCGTCTCGCAGGTGGGAGATGAGGAAGTTACCCTCGACTATACCAATGGTAGCGACACCTTGCCCGTTGATATCGTGCTGTGGACAGTTGGTAGCACTTTCTCGAAGATGCTGCGAGATTTACCAGTTGAACATAAGCAGGGAGCGATCGCCACTGAAGCGACCCTACAGGTCAAAGGATATCCCTATGTATTTGCGATCGGTGACTTGGCGAGCTGTGTGGACGCACAAGATCACCTCGTCCCTGCTACAGCTCAGGTTGCCTTTCAACAGTCCCAATATTGCGCTTGGAATATCTGGGCAAGCCTTAATCAAAAATCCCTCATTCCTTTTAGCTATATTCCCCTCGGTGAATTCATCAGCTTAGGTATTGATGGCGCAACAGCCTCAATCTTGGGGAAATTCAGTATTGATGGCTTGCCCGCCCAAGCAATGCGGCGCTTTGCCTATTTACTGAGAATGCCAACCTTCGAGCATCAATGGAAAATTGGGACACATTGGCTGACAAAGCCTTTGATAGAACTCTTGAGAAAATCCGCAGCAAGTAGCTAGACACAATTCAAGGATTAATTTTGATCAATTTTAAAATTGAAGTCTTAAGATTATGTAAGGCTTGCGGGTCTTCTGGGGGAAGTTGTGGGTTTTCGTTCTGAGCGGTCGGTTCAAGCGATCGCTCTTCAGACTTTCGATCTAGGCGATCGCATACTTTTTCTAGCTGGGACAACAGAGTTACAGGCGCATGGGGCGCAACCAAGTCAAGATTGGGGTGGCTGGGCAAGTCATCACAGGGACAACAAACAGGTACTCTCGCGCCCATATCTATGGTGGGCACAAGTAGGCTGCAACGAGCGCAGGCAACTATCTCCCACTGATTGTCGAGTAAGTCATGAATCGTTTGGTTAGTACCGCTCAAATAGGCTTCTTGAGCTTTAACAGTACTGATCATGTCCCAAAGCTGATTAAATTCGGGCGAATAGTTTTCCCCTTGCAAAATCTTGTAAATACTAATTTCCTTGTTTTGAGATGACAGAATGACAGTTTTGCCCATCTGCATCCATTGAGCAAGATAATTTTTAACTAAGGTTCGTGATGCCATAAGTTGAGAACCTTGGGTGAACAACTAAAAAATTTCATTTAAAAATTCATTGTACGGGTGATTTTTCACCTGTCTTAAAACTAATATAGTGTGAGAGCTTCATTGATCGTCTGCATAAATCTTATAATTTGTAATTTAATTCTGCGCGTAGGTCATTAATATGCTCGACACCTTTTCTGCTCCTACATCACAATCCTTGTCTAATCCAGCCGAGCCGTCGGTACAAATCCGCAACCTAAACTTCCATTATGGCGAAGGGGATTTATTTAAACAGGTCTTATTCGATATCAATTTAGAGATCTATCCAGGACAAATTGTAATCCTAACGGGACCATCTGGATCGGGGAAGACCACGCTTTTAACTTTAATCGGTGCTTTACGCACCATTCAAGATGGGAGTTTGCAGGTTTTGGGACAAGAGCTTAAAGGGTTAGGACCGAAAAAGTTAGTACAGGTTCGTAAAAATATTGGGTTTATCTTTCAGGCCCATAATCTTTTTTATTCGTTGACTGCCAGACAAAATGTGATGATGTCTACGGATTTATTTCCCAATGAGGGGGGAGATGCGATCGCATCCAATAGAGCCGCTGATATTTTGACCCAAGTCGGACTCGGACAGAGAATTGACTATAAACCCCATGCTCTTTCGGGCGGACAAAAACAACGGGTGGCGATCGCTCGCGCCCTCGTCAATCGTCCAAATTTAATCCTTGCTGACGAACCAACCGCAGCCCTTGATAAAAAATCTGGACGCGATGTGGTGACTCTGATGCAAAAAATGGCAAAGGAGGAAAACATCACTATTTTGATGGTGACCCATGACAATCGGATTCTGGACGTTGCCGATCGCATTATCAACTTAGTTGATGGCAACTTAGAATCAGACAATGTGATAAATAATGATTCTGTGGCTCCTAGCGCAGCAGGTACGGACTCACGCACATTTATGTTGTAATGACAGGCGATCGTTGCGCTATGCTTGACCATCATCTGAATATTAAACTCTTTAGGCGCAAGGCGCTACATTGCAATCAAACATGGTGACTCTATCCCCTACGCCGACTTTCTTGGAAGGATATTGGCAAGACTGCTTTAGCTTAGAAAAGCATTTGCAAGAGTTTTTAAAACTAGATGCAGAGACAATTACCGAAAAACTCCAAAATTGTCGCTATGATTTAGCAAATTTAGGAAATACCGATTTTGATTGGGAAGAAGCAGCCGCTTTTTACAAAGACAAAGTTGGCGAAATGTATCTATTTAAATTAGGCACTTGGCATCTTGAAAGCCAAGACTACATTGGTGGAACGCTCAAATTAATTGCCGATCAAGCAAAGGGACGGGTGCTTGATTTTGGTGGTGGCATTGGTACTCATGCGATCGGAGCAGCTATGTGTCCCCATGTTGATGAAGTCATCTATTGCGACATCAATCCTATTAATCGTGGCTTTGTAGAGCATCGAACGCAACAGCTAGGGCTAAGCCACAAAATATCTTTTCGTTCGGAAATCCCATGGGAAAGCTCCCTAGAAGGCTATTTTGATACGGTCTTATGTTTTGATGTGTTGGAACATTTACCCGATCCAAGCCATCAATTGATGCAGTTTCACAAGATGCTCTCTCCACAAGGCAAAATTATTGTTAACTGGTATTTCTTTAAGGGGTTTGAAAACGAGCATCCCATTCACCTAGACGATCCAGAAACGGTAGATACTTTTTTCCGCACCTTGCAAACTAACTTTCTTGAGGTGTTTCAACCTCATTTGATTACCGCCAGATGTTACCGCAAGGTTTAATACCAAAACTAAAAATGGCGTAGCCATTTTTAGTTTTGGTATTAAACCCTTACTAGGTTTGGGCATTCTATAGCTGTCGCCCAGTCTAGGACATAAGAATTGAGTTGCGGCGCGAAGCGCCGCCATTCTCTACTTACAAGGTATCAACCATTCTTTGCAATTTGCGACCAACCTCTTCAACGGTATAAAAGAACGTAAAGAATCGCAAAAGCTCATCGGTGGGAAAGGTCATCTCTCTAATTATTTGTAATTGTTGCAAATTATCGGTTGTTTCTGTTAGAACACTTTCCAATGCAATTACCGATACATCGGTTTGCTGCGTCTTAACTGCCTTGGCTAGGTTATGGAATATAGCAGAACTCTCTCTTGCTAGTTGCTGCATACTTAGGGTGAGTTCTTGCCAAATGGGATGGGGCTGATGGACTAAGACTATATGCTCCATAGTGAGGACATGTTCCCAAACCCTGCGCAGCAGAAACTCCCATGCAGGATCGATATGTAAAAGCTCGTTTTGCTGAGCCTGTTTTACCTCTTTCCACAATTCTCGAATTTTGAGAAGCAAGTCAATTATTTCGATTTTGTATTCGTTAGCAACAGTGCGATCGTAGGTTCCTGTTTGATAGCAATTCATAACTAACTGATAAAATTGTTCGAGCTTGATCAGGGCTTTAGCAAGATAGCGCCTTAGTTCTTGAGCGGCGTGAGAAGGCATTAACCACTGATTGACCAAGAGAGCTATGCCAATCCCTATAAAAGTTTCTAAGAATCGCTCTAATGCATAAATCCAAGGAGAGCGATCATGATTCAACAGTACGATCGCGGAAACATAGGCAGCTAACTTTGCCGCTTCGTTTAGCTTCCAATAGGAGCAGAAAAACATCGCGATAAAGATGCTTGCTCCCAGCGAATAGGGATTTGCACCGCAGGAAATTGTAAATAGAATTCCGATAATTACGCCGATAAAAGTGCCGATAATTCTCTGAATGCCTAATTTTAAGGTACTGCCAGAGGTAGAACTCATCACAATAACTGCGGCAATCACAGCATAGAAAGGATATTCTAATTGCAACCATTCAGCCAATATAAAAGAGAGTGTTGCCGCTACTGCAATTTTAAAAGATGTCTTTGCAAATAAAGACGTTTCTGAGATTGAATGGGGAAAAATTCGGTGAAGCAATGATAGCATCGGTGTGATTTATAACGGTAGTCAGTTATGTTGGGAAAATCCCAAAACCCATGCTTAGAGTTGCGGTGCAAAGCACCGCAACTCTAAGCATGAGTTTTGAATCTTAATTTGCGATTTTATTGTTTATATTCATGAAGTTGTAGTCCCACAAAGTAAAGGATTTATATGGTAAGGATGGGCGGCGCTTCGCGCCGCCCATCCTTACCTATTTAGCACTAGCCATGAAGTTATTATTTGTATGCGGGAAAAATCGATTACGCAGTCCTACTGCCGAAGCAATATTTGCCGATTATGAGGGACTGGAAGTAGATTCCGCAGGGGTAGATCGAGAAGCGGATATACCTTTAAGTAGCGAGGCAATTATCTGGTCCGATGTGATTTTTGTTATGGAGAAATCGCATCGCCGTAAAATTTTAAAAAATTTTCAGCGATATACGAGAAATAAACGAGTGGTTTGTTTAGATGTTCCCGATCGCTATGAATATATGGAGCCAGCCTTAATTGATCTACTGAAAAAGAAGGTACTGCCATTGATTGGCACTTTCTAATTTGCTTCCTACGATTTAATTAATAGTGGTGCGCGGCTTTGCCGCGCACCACTATTAATTGGGTATTATTTTTCAAGACGAACGACATACCACTGCCATCGACCGCGATCGCCACAGTCGAGATCGCAAGCTGTTTTAACTAAACGCTGTACCTGCTCGTCAATATTGCGAAGATTTTTTAAATCGTAAGGTAAAGCATCTTGAATATCGGCAAGGAGATCGTGTAAAAGTTGTTCTAATTCTGGTTGAGTGACAAACTTTTCTTGCATATCAGGAGGCAGTACTACATATGTGTCTTCGTAGTACATCATGCTGCTGGGCATAGGGTTTCTCAATTAGTGAATTTTTTGTTTAAAAGCGTAAAAGTGGCACAACGTAACGCCTTCACTCGGTTAAAATCTTAGCATGACGAATGTATTGCCTTTTGAACAACCTATAGATCTTGATCCTGTGGATGCAGATCCTTTAGATCCAATTGCCCCTCTCGCATCACTGGAGGCTCAACCGTCTTTAGAAATTAAAAATATATCCGAGGAAAATATATCCGAGGAAAATATATCCGAGGAAAATGCATCCGAAGAAAATATTGCCGAGATATCCCCATTAATCCCATTGTCTATGTCAATGGATGGGTTCGAGCAGCCAGAATTAGCGATCGCTAATTCTCTCAAGCAAAAAGTAGAGGCTGTCTTGTACTTAAAGGGACAACCGATGAATTTAGCGGCGATCTCTGAAGCCTTGGGGTGCGAGATTGAGGATGCGGAAATTGGACTCATCGATTTAATTACGGAATATGCCCATCGCGACAGCGCTCTCGAAATTGTAGAAACCGATGTGGGGTTTTCGTTACGGTTGCGCTCAGAGTTTGAGGATTTAGTCCATAAGCTCATTCCTGTAGATTTGGGGCGTGGGGCTTTACGAACTTTGGCAGCGATCGCCTTGAAAAAAAATATTGTGCAATCAGAGTTGATCGAGCTACGGGGTGCTGGAGCTTATCAACATGTGCAGGAATTAATCGAGCAAGGATTTGTCAAAAAGAAACGTCAAGCTGAGGGGCGATCGTCAATCTTGTACGTAACTACAAAATTTCATCAATATTTTGAAATTGACGATTTGACTAAACTGATTTAGTTGGGATATGGTCTTGCGAATTAGTGATTGACATATTTGCGTTGTTTTTACCCGCGTGAATGGGCGCTTCAAACTTCGCCTCTAATTACCAATCCAGTGCTTGATCTTAATAGTAGAGTTGCTTTATTTTAACTTAGCCATCTAACACACTTGTCAAATTTTCAATATCAAGAATTACTTCCAACTAACTAAATACGCCAAATTTCATAATATGCTTTATGTGCCATTGATTTGCCTCGTTTAGTAATCTCATCCTCAGTCCATTGACTAGCATTCAATAAATGATTGTCAAGTGGATATTTTTTGCTTTTTAAAATTTGAATCTTCCTTGAAAAATCAAAATTTTTTAATTCTTCTGCATTAGTTGTCTTGTCTATTAATAATAAATTTCCTATATTTCCAATTATTGCTTCGTCTCCTTTCGATTGTGGTAGTAAATGTTCAATACTAGCAGAAGCATGATCAATAGGTAGTCCATTAATATTTTTACCTATAAACTTTTCTAGAATGTATTGAATGATTTTCTTATCTCTTTGCTTATTTTTTGTATAGATTAAGCCCATAAATTTTACTTCAAACTCATCAAATTTAGGTATCTGTTCTTTGAGCTTTCTCATTAACTCACTATTAATAGATTGAATCCTATCTTTATTATCAGTTTTAGAAAGTTCTTGAGCAAATTTAGAATAAAGTGGAGCGATTGAGCCAGAAGATCTTTCAGAAGCAATTGCATTAAATATAAAATGGAAACATTCAATTTGCCATAAAACTTTACCTAACACTCTCAAGGTCATCTTTTTTTCTCTATATGCTCTAATAAGAGATAAAATCATTGAGCTTTGTTGTTTGACATTAAAAAGACGTAATGCTCTTAAAGATTTTTGAATAGTATCCTTTTCTTCAGGACTCCATGAATAGTTATCTGGGGATATAATAGATAGATAGTAATCAGAATTTTTTTTAAGCTCTAATAATAACAATCGAGATTTATCTTCGGATTCATGTTTGCTAGAACAATCAATATATTTTTTTATTTCTCCAAATAATTTCTTTTTAATTGTGTCGCCATGTTTGGAAAGCCAATAATGATATAGAAAATTTTCCAATGCATTATCATCAAACTTATCTGATATCAGATTCCACGTTTCTTTGCTAGAATCTAGCGTAATGTTAGAAGATCTTAGATTTTGTAATAGTAGATTTTTTACTAAATCTGATGTAGTCAGATCTTTCCCTCTGGTATTAAGAGTCTCAAAAATTAAATAAGCATCATCTTCATTGTCTAACTGAATAAAAACTAATTTTAGAGAACGAACTTTATCTCTTATCTTTTTAAGGTTTTCTATAATAGTTTGAGTTTCTGCTTCTTGTAAAAAATTAGTACCATCAAATCTAGGAATTTTTAAATAAAGTTTTCTCTCTATTAATTCAAATGCAGATTTTAAATTTTGTTCTTCACTACCAACCTTACATTCTATCTCTTCCTTTTGAAAACTTTGTATGTAGCCTTGTAAATAGGGATAAGATGTCTCTGAATTTAATATATATTCGTTTTTGTTTTCAAGATTTGCCTTCTCAATAAATCCATGTACTCCTTTAGCTAGATCTACATCCCTATATTCCAGAAAAGCATTTCTTATAGCAGCAAGTATTAGCGTAATAGTAGTCAATCTTTGCTGACCATCAACTATTCCAAAATATGGTTTATCTGTTTGATAAACAACCATTGAACCTATGAAATAATGTCCATCAGCTCTATTAATAACATCTTCCCAAAAATTATCAACTTCTTCATCTGTCCAAGAATATGGACGTTGAAATCTTGGTATTTTAAAATAGCCTAGAGAAAAAATTTCTTGGACTTCTTTATCACTAGCTTCAATTTTCATATTTCTATCACTTTAAAGATTAATATATTACTCTACCAGTATAATTTATTAACCAACTCTCTGAATAGAAGCTTTATTCAGAATACCAACCTTTAGATAATTAGAGTCCTTAGACTGAAGTTGATATATATTTCTACTTGTATCATCAACCTCAACAATCTGTAATTTGATTGCTTTAGCTAAAGCGTAGCCAAGATTTACAGGAACAGCATTACCAATCATCTTGTATCCTTGAGCCAAATTCTTATAATAAAAATTAAAATCATCGGGGAAGGTCTGAACTCTAGCACATTCTCTAACTGACAATCTTCTATAAGGATTCGGCGAATTAGGATCAAACATCCATTCATCTTTGCCCACCCAAATCATTTTATTAGCTTGAGGATGAATCGGTGCGTGACGACCTCCTGCTTGAATTGTGAATGATGGCTCATCCCAATTATGAACTCGGTTTCGAGACATATATATACTTGAAAAGCCTCCAGTCATATATTCATGATTACGAACTAAACAATTTTCACCATTTGTTTTACACGTTGGTAAAGCAGGAAGCGCCGATTCTCGTAAATCCCAAATCGCATTTTTTAAAGTAGGAATATAGAGGGATTTTTGGACTAAACTAAAATCAAAACGTCTATTTAGGTCAATATGGTAGCCAATAAAAATTACACGTTTTCTTTCTTGGGGAACATTATGATTTTTAGCATTGAGTAAAGCAAAAGAAACTATATATCCAGCCTCTTCAAGGGATGCAATGATATTACCAAAAGCTTGCTGATGTTTTTTATGCATCATTCCTGATACATTTTCAGCTAAAAAGAATCGAGGCTGCTTATCTCTGAGAATACGAATATAGTCTAGAAACAACTGACCACGAGCATCATCAATTCCTCTTTGTGTACCTCCTTCGCTCCAACTTTGGCAAGGTGGCCCACCAATAATTCCTAAGCAATCGGGAATTTCTTCTGAAGCAATTTTGCGAATATCTCGCCGATCCAGAACGGTATCTACATGATTTCTTTCGTAAGTTTCCCAAATGTCTTTGTCATACTCATTAGCCCATGTGACATTAAAGCCTGCTCGGCGAAAACCTAAATCCAGACCTCCACAACCTGAGAATAGAGCTATAACTGATTTGCTCATTGAATTTCAGATGCCTTTACGAGGGATTTTTACTCTTAAAATTTATCACACAATTAAAGCAGCTAATTAGCCAATTGTCAAATTATATACTTAGCCATGGTAGGATGAGGATAATTAATTTATTGCAAAATTAAAAATGGCGCAAACACAGAGAAAGCCTGTATATGTTTTGCCTGAGCATCACGATATTTTAAGGCGTATTGCCTATGAGCAGCGTTGCAATCTATCTGACGTATTAGATGCTGTGCTCGAAAATGCTGACTGGGAAGTAATTGAAGGTAAAGCTAAAAATAAGCCATTGCAAAGGGCTAATGAAAGAAGCAGTTCCTATGTTGTTATCAAATGATAAATCATGAAAAGACTAGAAGTTGAAACGCGAACAATTTTGCTAGCTTTGACGGGATCTAGACTATATAGAGTTCACAATGAGAATAGCGACTATGACTACAAAGGAATCTGTATCCCCACATTACCTTATTTTATTGGCACGCAGAACTTTGAGCAATTAGATAGTTTTTCTGAACCAAATTGTTTGTATTCAGCTTTGACCGATACCGATAGTAATATCTACAACATCAAAAAGTTTTGTCATTTGGCAACACTCAACAATCCCAATATTCTTGAACTATTGTGGATAGATAGAAGTGACTATCTAGTTCTAACCAGTTTCGGCGAATCTTTAATTGAAATCCGTGATGCTTTTTTAAGTCAGAAAGTTTTCTATAGCTATTCTGGCTACGCTCACGCACAAATTAAAAAGGTGCAGACGCATAGAAAATGGCTATTGAGGTACAAGGAAGACCCAGATTTTTTCTCTTTGCCACCAAACCCCAAAGACTACGGACTAGAGGAAAATCCATTACGAAAAGAACAGTTAAATGCATTTCTCGAATTTCTTTATATTTTAATTAAGGATGCCAGTCAACATAGCGAAGTGGCTACTGAATTATTAACTCATGTTGATTACAAAGGCTTACTAAAGCAATATCCATTAGCAGAAGAATTGCTACCCGCAGTGCAATACTATACGAGGTCAACTAATGAATTTATTACCTTACTCCACAATACTCAGACCTATCGACAAGCACTGCAAGAATATGAAGCTTTTCAGTCATGGCGCAAAAATCGCAATTCAAAACGTGCAGAGATCGAGGAGAAGGTAGGATATGACAGCAAACATTCTGGGCATTGCTATCGCTTACTCAAATCTGGCATTGAGATTTTGAATGGGAATGGTGTGATTCCTAACCGAGAAATAACAGGCGATGCGCAATTCATCCGCCAAATCCGCAATGGTGAAGTACCCTATGACACTCTCATTGCAGAGGTCGCTAAGCTGGAGATGGAGTTGGAATCAGCCATGAAAAATACAAAACTCCCTAAATATCCAGACCAAAAACTGATAGAAGAAAAGCAGATTGAGATTATCAAGGAGTATCTTAACTTTTAGCCCCAGTTTCACTTGCCAATTCGCCTACAAATTCGCCTACAAATTCGCCTGCGAAAAAACTTTATAAAGGAATTTTATTTTGAGCATATTAATTCGACAAAGCACGATTATTTTGCCCGATCGCCAAACATTAATCGGTGATGTTTATATTCAGCATGGCAAAATTGCGGCGATCGCTCCACAACTTGATCCAGCAACGCTAATTACAGAACTAAGCGCTGAACTAGGCTCTGATGAGCAACCTCTGGAGATAATTGAGGCAAGTGGTTTAACCCTTATGGCGGGAGTCATCGATCCTCAAGTCCATTTTCGCGAACCTGGGCTAGAGCATAAAGAGGATTTACAAACAGCGAGTCATGCCTGTGCGAAGGGTGGTGTAACTAGCTTTTTAGAAATGCCGAATACTCGTCCACTCACGATTACACAAGCTGCCCTCGATGACAAGCTCCGTCGAGCGGCAAGTAAATCGGTCGTTAATTACGGCTTTTTTATCGGTGCAACGGGGGAAGTTTTACCCGATTTACTTAGCGCCAATCCCACCTGTGGCATCAAGATATTTATGGGCTCGATGCATGGGGCTTTGTTGGTCGATCAAGAGGAGATTTTGGATCGGATTTTTTCGCAGGGCGATCGCCTCATTGCCGTTCATGCCGAAGATCAAGCGCGGATCGCGCAAAGACGCATCGAATTTGCCGATAGTAAAGATCCTGCAAAACATTCCCTCATTCAGGACAATCAAGCCGCCCTGAATGCAACCCAACTTGCCGTCAAGCTAGCCAATAAATATCAACGCCGCCTACATATTCTGCATATGTCCACAGGGGAAGAGGCGGAATTTTTGCGGGCAAACAAGCCTGAATGGCTGACAGCCGAGGTCACTCCCCAGCATTTGTTGATGAACATTGGCGCTTACGAGAAAATTGGCTCCCTCGCTCAAATGAATCCCCCTTTGCGATCGCCGCAGGATCAAGAAATATTGTGGCAGGCTCTTCTAGATGGTGTGATTGACTTTATTGCCACTGATCATGCCCCTCACACCTTAGCTGAGAAAGGATTTGCCGCCAGTCAAGCCCCCGTTCTCCCCTCCACAGAAACATCCTCAGCCGATACAATCCTACTCGAACCAGCAAACCTACCATCGGGAATGCCTGGGGTAGAAACTTCGCTCGCCCTAATGTTGACTGAAGCCATGAAAGGACGTTGTACGGTTCATCAAGTGAGCGAATGGATGAGTAGAAATGTTGCGAAATCTTACAAAATTGCCAATAAAGGAGAAATTCGTCTCGGTTGGGATGCAGACTTAGTACTAGTCGATCTCAAGCATTACAAGCCAGTTCGTAATGAGGATTTGTTGACAAAATGTGGTTGGAGTTCCTTTGAAGGCTGGGAACTTACAGGCTGGGCAATAACAACGATTGTCGGTGGTCAAGTCGTGTTTGCTAATGGCAAAGTCAATCCTGATGTACGCGGTCATGCATTGAAGTTTGGTTAAATTAGAGCCACAATGGATAATTGAAGGCAAAAGCTCTGTAAAATCAAGATTTTTCAAAGCTTTTGCCTAATCTCGGTTGGATTAAAGCGGAACATCACGAAAAACTATGTATTTTCATCAAAGGCTATCGATTTTACTGATATCAGCGATCGCTGCGAGCTTGTTTAGTGCTTGCAGCAAACCAAATACTGACAATAATTTTTCCATGCCCGCGAATGATTCGACAAAAGTTTCTCCTACCGCTACACCCACCACTGCTTCTCCAACCGCTACAGCTACGGTTGCTCCTAAAGCAACCGCCGCCCCAATTAATCTGCCCGAACTAGAAATCAAAGAACTAGAACCTTACAAACACCGTTCGGGAATCCTCGCGATGGATGTGCCCAAGGGGTGGAAATTGATCGATAAGAGTCAAGCTGGCGAATTATTGCTAACTTGGAATGAGATAGCAGGACGCGCTACCATTTCTATCAATATCTTTGTCCCCCCCAGCGAGATCCCTGAAAATCGGCTCAATGATGTTTTTACGTTAATACTCAAGGGCATGTATGGAAATCTAAACGATTTTGAGATGAAATCCCCCGTAGTAGAGTCAACGGGAAATATTGTGATTGAATGGACATCCACGGTAACAATTGGCAACAAAAAAGTGAAGTTTCTCGCCAATAGTAGTTTACAACGCCGCAATAATAAGTTGGTCATCTTCACTTTTGGCGCGATCGAACCCAAATTTTCCGAGTTAAAGGACTACTTTGTGAAAATAGCAAACAATCAGGTTATCAATGCCAGTCTATCTATTCCTTAGTTACTTAACATATGCAGATTGACATCGCCATTATTGATGCATTCACCAATCAAACATTTCAAGGCAATCCTGCGGCAACGATATTCGTGGATCGCTTCCCAGAAGACACACAAATGCAGCAAATTGCCGCTGAAATGAATCTCTCGGAAACAGCCTTTGTCAAGCCTTTAGAAAAAAGTCCTTTGCCTAACTGCTTCCAGTTACGATGGTTTACACCGAAGCAAGAAGTACCTCTCTGTGGTCATGCTACCCTCGCGATCGCCCATTATTTGCGCGAACTAGCGGTAATTGATCCCCAATCACCCCTCATTTTCTCCACACTGAGTGGTGATTTAACGATTAGCTTTGAGGATCGTCTGATCGTGATGGATTTTCCTGCTACTGTTTATCAAACTTGCTCGGAGCGATCGCAGCAAATATTAGCGGAGATATGTGGCGATCGCGCCTATCAATGTCTCGGACAAGCCGAAGATTATATAGCTGTAGTTTTAGAATCGGCATCTGCTGTCCAAAATTTTCAACCCAAGTACGATCTCATCGCTCAGTTAGATGGCTTTGGCTTTATCGTTACTGCGATCGCCGATCCCGCCAGCCCCTATGACTTTGTATCGCGTTTTTTTGCACCAAAAGCAGGAATTCCTGAAGATCCCGTCACTGGCTCAGCCCATTGCAGTCTCACTCCCTATTGGGCAAGTCGGCTAGGGAAAAGCAATCTTAAAGCCAGACAATTATCTACACGTACAGGCGATCTTCAAGTTAGCGATCGCGGAAATCGAGTTTTATTAAAAGGTGAGGCTATTACTTTTTTGCGCGGTCAAATTAATATTAATCAACTTTAATTGATTGATTTAATCAAACGATTCGCTGAAATACCAACAAAGCGTAATGCGATCGCCATCATCTAGAATTATCGAAAGCATTCCCAAATCCAGATCGCGCCGACAGGCGGCGATCGCTTCCTGATGGTTGGCATGTACATTAATTGGTAGGAAGGTTTTGCCTAAATAACAAATTCCTTTTTCAGCACCCCAAGGAGTTGAGAAATTAGTTATTTGCACCTCGGATAAAGAGAGAATAATCATAACCTATTGCCTAGAGACGAGATCTTCTTCATATCTCTTATATCTCTTATGTTCGGTCAAGTTTCTTCCATAGGTTGTGATGCTTAAATAGTCTGATTTGTGATAGCTATGAGGATTTATAGGTGATAGAAATCACTAAAATTGCGATGAATTGGCAAGGGGCAAAAACACTCTAACGACAGTTTGCTCGTAAGGCACGCTCTCAATCTCTAACCTACCACCATGAAGATCGATCAAGCGTTTCGCGATCGCTAGCCCTAAACCAGTTCCTTGTTGCATATAGAGTTTTTTCTCGAACTTAATATATGCCCCCAAATTAGCAAGTTGCTCAGCTTCAATGCCCTGTCCGCGATCGGTAATAGTCAAGCAATACTCTTGGCGATCGCTATTTCCTAAAACATCAATGGTAGTACCTTCAGCTGAGAATTTGAAAGCATTATCAATGAGCTCTGTAATAATTATATTTAAGTAAGAATCGGATATTTGGACAACCGCATCGTTAACGTCAAGATATAGATCGGAAATACGGTTGTAATTGTTAGCGATTTTTTTTGCTGAACTCGGGATTTCAAGATCGATAAAAGTTGATTTACTATTCCGAATTTGAGAGATCCACTCGGTATTGTTATCAGTAGATTCTAGCTCTGCATATAACAAGAATTTTTTGACCATTTCATGCATATCTTTTCCTGCTTTACGAATCCGTTTGCCAATATCGGGAACTTCGTGAGCTTGCATTGCATGGTAATTTTTGATCAAAATATCCGATAGACCCATAACCTCGATCGCGGGGAATAGCAACTGATGCGGTAGAGATTTAGAAATATTACTGCGTAAGTTAGATAGTTCCTGTTTGTAATAACTATTGATTACTTCTTGTTTCTTAAACTGAGCATTAATAGCTCCAAGTAAGTCATCCCTAGTAAATGGCTTAGTTAAATAATCATCCGAGCCTAATTCCATGCCATGCCGAAAGTCAGTTTTATCGGATTTCGCACTGAGAAATATAAAAGGAATAGTTGTTGTCGCAGAATTATTCCGTAGAGCGGCAATAACACCATAACCATCGATTTCAGGCATCATAATATCGCAGACGATCAGACTGGGAATATCCTGTTGCGCTTTCTCGATTCCAGTTCGCCCGTTATTGGCACTAATGACGATATATCCCTCAGCTTGTAACATTCTCGTTGTGTTAAGTAAGACATTGGGATTATCTTCAATGAGGAGGATTTTTTTCACACTACCTTTCCATTAACTTTCACCAATACTATCGCGATCATAACGATATTGAGCATTAATTGATCTAATATCTAGGCATCATCAATCCTGATGCAATCTAGCCATGCAACACATATTTTCTTCATTATTCAATATATAAATTACAGCGCTTTGCGCTCAAATCAAGAAGATTTTGAAAGCGTTGCGAAGCAACGCTTTCAAAAATTCTCTTGTGGTTCGTTTGATTGATAATTGCTGTAATTAATCATCACGAACAAGCCGATCGCCATAAATAGGCAAAATGACTGTAAATTCTGTGCCGCTATTTAACTGGCTTTTTACTGATATTGAACCATGATGAATATTGGTACAATTTTTAACTATTGATAAACCTAAACCAGTTCCTGGAAGTGTGCCTACATTTTTACCACGATAAAATGGATTGAATAGATTCTCTAGATCTTCCTCAGGGATACCAATACCGCGATCCCGCACGACAAAGATAGCCTGTTCTCGGTCAATCGTTAAGTCAAGCTCAATCGTTTTATCTTGCAGAGAATATTTAATGGCATTGGTGATCAAATTAGCCAGAATTTGCCGTAGTAATTTCTCATCCATTCTGACCATCAATGTTGGCAAATCACTACAAAGATGATAATTCTCAATCGATATAACCTCTGATGAATCCGATGCAATAGTCAGGGAGGAGTGGAGGGTATAGCTTTGCCCAAAACTTCTCAGCATTTGTCGCAAAAGTTGACTGCAAAACACCAACAGATCGAAGTTAGTAAAATTAATCTTGGATTTATTAGAGTTAGTTCTACTTAAAAAAAGTACATCTTCCATTAAAGCTGTCATATGTTTGACTTCCGCTTGGATTTGATGTAATTGATCGATTTTCTCTTCCTTTGTCCATTCGTAATGTTCTAATAGTTCTGACGCAGTTTGAATGGTCGTCAATGGTGTACGGAATTCATGGGATACAACCGAGATAAAGTCTGTTTTCATCTGGCTAAGTTCGCGTTCTTGATTGAGCGATCGCGATAGCACCTCAGACGATAATTGCAATTGTTCGTTTTGTTCTTGGAGTTTTTTTTGTAGCGAACATAGCCGCAGATGAGTCTCAATTCTGGCTAATACTTCAATTAATTGAAATGGCTTACTAATATAATCGACCCCACCAACCGAAAATGCTTCTACCTTTTCCGATGGTTCTTCTACAGAACTAATAAAAATGATTGGAATATCTTTAGTCTTCGGATTAGCCTTTAATCGCGTACATACCTCATAGCCATTGATGTCAGGCATCCGAATATCTAATAGGATTATATCGGGCAAATGTTCGTTTACTTTATCCAAAGCTTCTAAACCATTCGTAGCTTGTTTCACTTGATAGCCCTGTTTGATCAGCATCAGTGATAAAAGTTGAACATTATAAATAGTGTCATCAACGATCAGGACAGAAGCATTATTCGATTGCTCTCTTTTTTTTGTTTGTTCGATTAGCTCGATTTGGTCTGAGTCCTGATCTGAGTTTTGGCTAGTCATAGTAGGTAAATCTTTGATAAGAGTTAGCATAATATATATGCCATCATCTAAAAAAATCTTGGAAATAAGAATTAATAGTCTATCTATAGTCTATCTAACACCAATTCACTCAAGTGAGCTAACACTTCAATGAATTAAAAAGCAAACCCCGTAAGGTTTTGAGATGCCCAAAATGGCGTTGCCATTTTGGGAATTGGTATAACGCTCTAGCTCTGATCTGCTAGAGCTGCTAGCTTCTCATAAATAGCTGGGCAGAATTAAAACCCAGAATCAAAACCCGTAGCGCACGCACAGCGTGCGCTACAGGTTTTTGGGTTTTATATTTAATTGCACCTAGCTACTTAACTACTTTGATATAAGTAGTTAAGTATAATTAAAAACCAAAACCAGAGAGAATACCGCCCGCTACGCGGGCGGTATTCTCTTCTAGGCTTTAAGTTTACTTATGCTTAGCTACTTAATAACTCAACAAATAACTCAACAAATTAACCTATGCGATTATCGATCGTTCTTCCATGTCTCAATGAAATTCGACATGGCTATCTAGATCGAATTCTTAATAACTTAATCTCGCAATTAGTTACCGAAAACAACGACAAAGAGATTATTACCGTAGTTAGTCCGAGCGATGATGGTACTGACTTATTTTTGACAGAATATGCTGATCGTTCGCCTGAAATCAAGGTAGTGAGATCGCTAGCTACAAATCGCGCCCAAAGACTCAATGATGGGATTGCTATCAGTACGGGAGAAGTAATTTTGCTGCACCATCCTGCCACTCTTTTGCCAGAGAGAATGGCGTTACAACTCGTTGTGGACTGTTGGGGGGCGGGAAATCTTTGGGGAGCATTTCGTCATGGGTTTGATTACTCCCATTGGCTGCTAAATTTTACATCTTGGTATTCAGACAATGTGCGCGTCCAGCAAAAAGGGATTGTCTATCTCGATCACTGTCCATTTATAGATCGCCAAATTCTCACAGCGATTGGGAATGTGCCCGATCTCGATATTTTTGAAGATACGGTTTTAAGCGATCGCCTATGCCAATTTTCTAAGCCAGCGCTTGTACAAGGGAAGGTGATTACTTCGGCAAGACGATTTCATCAGCGGGGAATTTATCGTCATGCGATGCTCAATCAATGGTTGAAAATCTGCTATCACCTCAATATCAATCCGCAATTGCTCAATCGTTTGTACGAACAAAAAACTAGCATTAACGTCAAGTATGCCAAGGATTTAGAGGAAAAGGTTTAGAGGGCAAGCATGAAAAGTCAATCGAGTAAATTTAACGGGTTTAAATCAAGTTCAAGTGTATTCTTGAGAATCTCATTACTTAGCTATTTCCTATCTCTATCGCTCTTTTCGCCATTGGTAAAGGCTCAAAATAGCGATCAGGAAATTAATCCAGTGAATAATGGGGAGTTAACTCCCCAGCAAATCGCCACCCTAAAATCTCTGAGGATCGACATTGCCGTCCCTAGCTATATACCTGAGGGCTTTTTTGTGTCAGATGTACAGATTACCCCCTGTCCTGCCCAGACTCCGATCAATGCGAAGGGAGTATGTAGATTTGGTCCCAGCTACTCAATTATCTATCGCAATCCCCAAAATAATTGCTTTGAAGTAAATGCGATCGGCGGTGGGATTGGCGGCCCTGATGGTAAATATTCTCGCAAAGTCACCAGCAAAATTTTAGGTGAAGTGAATTTAAATATAGATATTACTCGCGGAGAAATCAGTCAACCCATTTCCGAGGCTATGGGAAAATCACCTCAAGCTGATATGTGGACTTTTCCTGCGGGTAATTCTCCTTTTTACCAAGTTGCAACCATTGAAGGTAAAAGGTTGCAAAACGACAAATATACTTTCTGTAGCTATAAAGCCTATCTAACTCCCAATGAGTTAACGAAAATTGTCCAATCTCTTGATTGGCTGCCATAATAATGCAACTGAGGTTTTCCCAACCTCTAAGTTGGCTCACTTTAGATAATTAGTATTAAGCAGTTCGGAATAATTAAAAACCAAAACCAGAGAGCATACCGCCCACTGTGCGGGCAGTATGCTCTTCTGGGTTTTAAGTTTACTTATGCCTAGCTACTTACCTAGAATAAGGCTGTAAATTAAATTTTTTAACGAGGAGTTCTATAAGGGTGACTGGCTCTAAAAACAATCGCATTCATGCCTATAGTCGATTACACCGATCGCCACAATATCAAAAATCGGGGAGACAGCAAGCCTTTGCATGGCAATCAGCCCTAAATCGAGGTGGGGATCTTTTATTTGCAACTTGTGTGGGATTAATTTGTGCAGTGCCACCCTGCTACATGCAGACAGATTTTCAAGCTCCTCTCGAAGCCGCCGAACTCAAACTAGCACAGGCGGTTGTGCCAATATCTCCTCGGGCAGTTAACCCACTTACTGTCGATCTGACTGACGATCTGTTGGAAAGCGATCGCCCTAATCTCCTCCAAGCGATCGACTATAGCATCCAATATATCCGCACCCCATCGGCAGCTAACCGCTACCCTATGGCGGGAATTAGTCAAGATCTGATGGAGCGGAGCTTAGTCAGGTTTCGTCGCCTCGTACAGGTATCGCGTACTGCTAAGGATCTGCAACAGGCCGTAAGTCGCGAATTTGATCTCTATCAGTCGGTCGGGCGCGATGGTAGTGGTAGCGTTCAGTTTACGGGCTATTACGAAGCCTTATACAAGGCTAGCCGTACGCGCACTGCTGAGTATCAATATCCTCTTTATCGCTTACCACCCGACTTTGACCAGTGGCAGTCTCCCCATCCCACCCGTGCGATGCTCGAAGGCAGCAAGCAGTTAGCGGGGCTAGAAATAGCATGGTTGAGCGATCGCTTTCAGGCTTTTTTGGTTCATGTTCAAGGTTCCGCAAGATTTGAATTACCCGATGGAAATTTATTAACCGTTGGCTATGCTGGCAAAACTGATCAGCCCTATCGTTCCGTTGGGGCAGAGCTAGTCAGAGATGGAAAAATGCGCCTTGAGGATGTGACTCTGCAAACCCTGATCGAATATTTTCAAAAAAATCCGCAAGACTTGGTCATGTATCTCAATCGCAATCCCAGCTTTGTCTTCTTTCGGGAAACTAATGGAAGACCAGCGACGGGTAGTCTCGGTGTGCCTGTAAGTGCAGAGCGATCGATCGCTACGGACAAAAAGATCTTCCCATCGGGAGGACTTGCCCTGATCCGTACCACAATTCCCTTGGAAAATCCCACTACTGGCAAACTGGAATTGCGCCAAACTCAACGCTTTGTCCTCGATCAAGATACTGGTGGTGCAATTCGTGGGGCGGGGCGAGTCGATATATTTATGGGCACAGGCGATCGCGCCAAGCAAAGAGCAGGGCTGATCAAAGACGATGGAGAGTTATATTATCTCGTGCTAAAGCAATAGCCTCCCACAACTAATTTAGAATTGCTATATCGCAGTTTATAGATAGAAAAAAATAGATAGAAAAAATAGATAGAGAAAAGTTATGCCTCAAGTCAATCCTTTTACGATCAGAATGCAAATTACGCGAATGTTCGAGCAAGGTCAATCGCTATTTGCGGACTTAAAAGTCCAAGACTGGCTCAAAGAACGCAATCATAATCCCAAGGACTATATAATTCGCTTCCATCGAAAAATGGCGGCTGTTGGCTCAAATTCTTCTGTAGTAGTAGAGATAGAACTAACTCGCAAGGATGGACAACCCGTTGATGAATGGTTATTGCAAGAGGTCAATCGTCAAAGCTAATAGAGCAAGAAATTTTTTGAAAGTGCTGCAAAGCAGCACTTTCAAAAAATTTCTTGCTCTATTTTTGAGTACTTATGAGCTAGAGAGCGGCAAAATTAGACGGCTGAGGATGCGATTGTCCTCTAACTGATAGAGGGATAGCTCTCCACCCGCCTCCAACATAAGACTCTGACAAATGGCAAGATGCAATCCAGGGGGCTGATCGAGTAAGGAAGGTGAGAGAGGATCGATCGCTCTACCTTGATGCAACTCTTGCAATAGGGAAGCATCGACGACCCCATAATCGGTAATTGAGAGTTCGAGGAGCTTTTCGTCAATCTGGCGACACCAGAGATCAATGCGACCGCCAACATCTGATCGCCCACAGGCAAATAGCAGCAACTCATTTAAAATCATTTCCATTTTGGCAATATCGCCACCGACGACGACATTCGCCTGATTGTGCACCTGCGACCAGATTTGCCGTTGTTTTACTAGCGAGTCAACCCTCTCTAACGCCCGTTTGAGCATACCTGCCAAGGGAGCAGTCTCATAGTTAGGACGCAAACGCCACTGCTCTTTGCGGATAATCTGAGGTAATGGCAATAGCGATCCCTGCAAATGTTTGAGAGAGCTTTGGAGTGTAATGTTATTAATACCTCCAGTGCCATTTGCCCTAGCATCGCTATCTAAAAGACGCTGTACGCCAGAACTAACCGTACGATAAATATCTTCAAGACGACGGTGCTTATACCAATTGAGGCGCTCTAGCTCTTGACGATTATGCTTGAGATGATCGACTAGTAAGAGATGGCGGCGTGACCAAGACAGTTGATTTGCCAACATGTTAAAAGCTTGCAGTTGGCGATCGACCCAACGCCGACCAACGCGATCCGCGACCAAAATCATGCCTGTGGGTTGATGTTCGGGCGTGGTGCGTAAAGCCGTTACCATCAAATGACCGAGAGCAGGGGGATTGAGCCAAGCCCTAGTCTGTTCAGGTAAATCATGGATGCTGAGCGGCAGAATCCCCTCGCTTTGAATTGCCCATTGCGCAAGGGGATCTTCTTCGATCGCAATGATCGTTTCACTAATCGTGAGTTGATATTCATCGCGACTGGCAAATACAGAAGCAATCTGTCCACCTTGGCGACCAGGCAGCCATACCACCAATACTGCTAGGGGCGATTGGGTCACCTGAGCCATTAATTGGGTTGCCGTATGGTGCAGCTTATCCAGCGCTCCTGACTGCTGAAGCGCAACTAAGCCAAACTGGACGGCTTGATGTGACTTGAGTCTTTCATCGGATAGACGCTGCAACTCATTTTGGTGAACGATTAAGCCAATTTGTTGCGCAACCGCCTGTACCATCTCCCGCTCTGGACGCGACCAAGTGCGGGGTGCTTCGTGAGCTACCGCCAGAATTCCTTCTAGGGACTTTCCCATAGATGTACTGCTGACGATCATCGATCGCACATCAAGATCGAGTAGAGCCGTGCGCCATGAAAGAAATTTAAAATCGCTATCGAGGTTTTCAACCGTTGCCGCATCGCTAGATTGCTCCAGCATCTGTACATCAACGGGAGCCAAGCCTGGAAAAAGTGTCGGGAGCGGGCGGCGATTTTTGGGATGGTATTGGAAATCAATCCGATAGGTATCGTTATCTTTATCGTAGGTTGCAACCCAAAAACGTTCTAAACTCAAGCGTTGACATAGCTGATCCGCCGCTTGATCGAGAGCGCTCTGCCAATCATTGTCTGAATATATAGCTCTAGCAATCCCTGCGGTCAAAATTTGATCGGAAGCAATCCGTTCGAGGGTGACTTCCATTTCTTCTAAGGGAGCTGTAATCGCCGCCAATTGAGCGGCTCCCCGCACAAAATTTTTCTCATCTTCCGACCAAAGACGAGATTCATCACCTTCTACGGACAAAAATCCTAATAGTTCGGATTGAAAAAATATCGGTGCAATAATGATCGAGGTCGCCCCAAATTGCTCCATGACGCGATTGCTGATTTCACCTCTGGTCATAGTTTTAGCATCAACTACCACCACGATCTGATCCTTCGATAGGGTCTGGTATAAGCCAGGGGCATTCTGGACGGTTACACCTGCTGTGTTATCAACGGCTTGCTTGCTTTTAGGTCCTGCTTGGCGATTGGCAATCCGCCGCCAAAAATACTGATGCTCGCGTTCAAACCAATAAATATTGGTGTGATCGGGCATAACATAGCTATGGGTAGCTTGAACGATCTCCTCTAGTCGTTCGGTAAGGGCGGGCACGTTCCGAATTTTAGATAGAATTTGTAATAAAGGCTCATCAGGACGCTTAACATTGTGGTGATGCCACTCATAATCAAGGCGACTGAGGGTCGAACCAAGGGAACCCAACACGACTGAAAGCCTAGCTCTTTCCTCATTACGCGGCGTAACATTCCATAGATTAGATCCCAGAATCACTACGCCGAAGCTGCGATCGCGATGGTAGATCGGCCAAATCAATGTTCCTTGAATGTCGAATTTTTGGGCTAATTTCTGCCATTCACCGCTACGTTTTTCCTGTCGTAGATCGGCTATGGGTAGGGGCTTACGCTGTAAAATCACCTGATCGAGCAGATCGCCTGCGTTAAGCGCAAACCGCTCCTTTAAAAATTTAATTTCACCCGCAGGAGTAATCCCACCTTTACCAGTCAATCGATGGTTTTCTGCATCGTATAGACCGATCCACAGGAGTTTATACTCGAAATTATCGCGCAGATAATCGAGGGTGGCACTTAGTAGATTGTCAATACTGTCTTCATCACGCAAGAACTGCATGATTCGCCCGAGATTAACAAATTGGCGATCCCATGGGTTAGCTCCTGCTTGACTCATATTTTTGCCCTGACGTTTTTTGACTTAGGTATGATTAGCGGCGTACCGTCGGAAAATTTTTCATCGATAATTTCAACTAATACTTTAAAGATATTTTCTCAAGATATTTTCTCAAGCTATTTTGTGAAATATATATTGCTAAAGATATTTTAAAGAATATTCGTTGTAAATCCTACTGAAAATACTATTTCATCATAAGCGTACAATCTTTGGTAGGGAAAGTCAGCAATACATCATACTTTTATACCATTCTTATCCGATTGCAAAATAAGTATCGTATTAGATAAATTGCCTATCTTTCTATTAACCACTCGATCGATCGCTCTCCTATTTGGAGCGGAATACTTACAGCTTTACCGAGACGGGGACGCTCTTTGGTGGTAGCGATAAATTTTTGTACCTGCTCGACGACATCCCAATCACTTAAATAGGAGGCGATCGCGTCGAGATGTTGCATAAATTCAGCTTCATCCATAGAAAATGACTGTTGTTCTTGATAGCGCCACATTACTTGCAAAAAGATTTTGCCTTGAGTTTTGCGTAATTGTACGTCATAGGAAAAGCCCCATTTATTGGCGATCGCCTGACGAAGTTCTGCGCCTGTCATAGTCTCTACTTTTTTTGCTGAATACATCTTACTCCCTTCCCTGCCCAAGAATCGGCAATATCAAGTGAATAATATAGCTATATTCATTTACAGCGCTTTGCGCTCAAACCCAAACCAAGGAAATTTTTGAAAGCGTTGCTTCGCA
>NZ_ALWB01000058.1 GCF_000332215.1 Pseudanabaena biceps PCC 7429 | reverse complement strand
TTTTTCCTGCTCTTTTTCTGATTAGCTTAATCAACTTAGTCTAAACTCCAGCAAATAAGTGAAGGCGGCACTCTGTGCCGCCTTCACTTATTTGGGTTTTGAATGGCGTAGCCATTTCTTAACTTGGTATTACATTGCCATAGTATTAATGGAGCGAACTAATCGCCTCATTGAGAGTCTGACTAGGACGCATCGCTTGACTAGCCTTATCAGGATCAGCAAAATAATAGCCACCAATATCCACAGATTGACCTTGAACAGCACTCAATTCTTGAATAATTTGACTTTCCTTATCCGCCAAGATCTGCGCCAATTCAGCAAATTTTGACTTAAGTCCCAAATTCTGATTCTGCTCCGCTAAAGCTTGCGCCCAGTAGAGAGCGATATAGAAATGACTGCCCCGATTATCAATGCCGCCGCTCTTGCGGGAAGGTGATTTATCGTTGTTGAGATAGAGGCTGTTGGCTTGGTCTAGGGCGACTGCCAAGATCTTCGCATTTTCATTGTTTGTCTTGCGTCCAAGGTCTTCGAGTGTAACGGCGATCGCTAAAAATTCTCCGAGGGAGTCCCAACGCAAATGACCTTCCTCAAGAAACTGCTGAACGTGTTTGGGAGCCGAGCCACCCGCACCCGTTTCAAACAGTCCACCACCAGCGAGCAAAGGCACAATCGAGAGCATTTTGGCACTAGTACCCAGTTCGAGAATTGGGAATAAATCCGTAAGATAGTCCCGCAAGACGTTGCCAGTTACAGAAATCACATTTTTACCCACTTTAATCTGTTCGCAGGTAAATTTCATCGCCGCCACAGGGGACAGAATCTGGATATTTAGCCCTGTGGTGTCATGATCTTGCAAATAGGTCTTGACTTTGACGATTAGATTCGCATCATGGGCGCGATGTTCATCTAGCCAAAAAATCGTCGGATTTCCCGTCGCTCTCGCCCGACTGACCGCAAGCTTGACCCAGTCCTGAATTGGTAAGTCCTTAGTTTGGCACATCCGCCAGATGTCACCCTTAGCGACAGAATGCTCAATCAGGACAGTTCCTGATTCATCAAGAACCCGCACTATTCCATCCGCAGGGATTTCAAAAGTTTTATCATGGGAGCCATATTCTTCCGCTTTCTGAGCCATCAAGCCCACGTTGGCGACATTACCTACTGTGGTGACATCAAAGGCTCCATTCTCCTGACAGAATTCAATACAGGCTTGATAAATCGTCGCATAGGAGCGATCGGGAATCATTGCCTTGGTGTCATACGCCTTGCCATCCGCGCCCCACATCTTGCCAGAGGTACGGATAGTCGCCGCCATTGATGCGTCAATAATCACATCGCTAGGAACATGCAGATTGGTAATTCCCTTATCAGAATTGACCATCGCCAAACGTGGTTTCTTTTCATAAACTGCTTGCAAATCTGCGGCGATCGCTTCTTTTTGTTCATCAGGTAAAGATTGAATCTTAGCGTAAACATCCCCCAATCCATTATTCGGATTGATTCCCAATTGCTTGAAGACATCCGCATACTTCTCAAATACATCTTGATAATAGACCGTCACCGCATGACCAAAGAGAATCGGGTCAGAGATCTTCATCATTGTCGCCTTAACATGGAGAGATAGCAAAATATCCTCGGCGCTTGCCTTGGCAATTTCCTGAGCATAAAACTCCCGCAGAGACTTGACACTCATCACCGAAGCATCAATTACTTCGCCTTCTAGTACAGCGGTTTTCTCCTTAAGAAGTTGAGTAAAACCATCGGCTGTGATTAATTCAATCTTAACTACGCCTGCTTTGGGAATTACCACCGATTTCTCGCTACCGTAGAAATCCCCCTCAGTCATGTGGGCAACATGGGATTTAGAATCCTTTGACCATGCGCCAACAGAATGGGGATGTTTTTGAGCAAATTCTTTAACAGCGGCGGCGACACGGCGATCGCTATTACCTTCACGCAATACTGGATTAACCGCACTGCCCAACACCTTAGAATATTTCGCCTTAATCGCCTTCTCTTCCTCAGTTTGGGGATCGGCAGGATAGTTGGGGATGTTATAACCCTTGGCTTGTAATTCAGCGATCGCCGCCGTTAACTGTGGCAGGGAAGCGCTAATATTCGGGAGCTTGATGATATAAGCCTCAGGAGTTTGCGCCAAAGCACCCAGTTCTGCAAGGGCATCAGGTTGACGCTGTGATTCGGTTAAATATTCAGGAAAATTCGCAATAATCCGCCCAGCCAGAGAAATATCCTTGAGTTCAACCTCGATGTCGGCGGCTTTTGTAAAAGCTTGGACTATAGGCAGTAGGGAGTAAGTGGCTAGGGCTGGAGCTTCATCGGTAAAGGTGTAGGTGATTTTTGAGGTTTGATTGCTCATATCGATTGGGCGGATTTCTTGCGGATCTATTACAGATTAAATGATACATGGCTTAGTTAACCCGATTCGTATCGTTGCATCCAGAAATTAGACTCATCCCTAAGCCCAAAAAGCTGAAGATTATCGGCGATCGCATCAACAATCCATATCCTAAAGGTGATCGCTAATTACTGATTTGTAATTTCTACCATTGATAAATTCTGTTTTTGGAAAAAATCCTTAATAGCTGCTGTAAACGAATCATTTGTTTCAATATCTACGATTTTTAAAAGCTCTTTACCTGAACGTGATAGAGCAACACCATCTAAACGCAATTCTTGCCCCCTAGTTCTCTCTGCGGAAGGAACTAGTCCCCAAGAGCGATTCTGGTATTTTAAAGGAAATGGCACATTAAGTCCAACTGCAACACACATACTATAATTCATGTAAGAGTTGAAGTCAGATATGATTAGCCCATACTCTTGAAGAATATTAAGTTGATCAAAATTCAGCCCATAGTTTTGCAGTGAATTTGATGCTGCATTACCACCGAGTGATAAAACACGCGCATCAATTATGTTGTTATCATCCAATCTCAAAGAAATTGAAAGAGAACATAGCAGACGGAATAAATTTGCAGTACGACTATCAAGTTGTCCAATTAGCTTTACTGTCTTGATTGAGAAAGATGATGGCTGATTAATCTCACTCGCCAGAATTCTACCGAAGAGTAGTTGCATCTCCTCCGTACTCTTCTGAGAAGCCTCTTTTTCAAAACTGTTTAACCAATCATCATCAATCGGAGGTATCTCTTTAGCAGTTTGACTGTTAATACTAGGGAGCGTTGCTTCAGATTGAAGTTGTGTAGCAGCCACTTTACAAACTTTGTCAAGATTTATTTGCTCACGAATAATTTTTGATCCATATTTCTGAATTGCAACTCTTGCAAATTCAGGATCTACGTTTATTTGTTCTTCTATTTGTCTGCCGCTCGCGGAAATAATGTTTACTCGCGCCTCGGATGTCGCTCTTATCTCGGATTCAAAGCCTTCCATATAGGCAACAGGAATTTTAGTTGCTGATGAACAGAGCTGGCTAAATGCTTTAATTGCGTTCTTAAGAACTGGAGCGGCAACATGTGACCATAAATTGCCGATAGCATCGGCAGCTTTTGTTAGTTCCTCATCAGATTGACGTTCTATCTTTGAGGTGTTGTTCTCTGACGGGGTTTGTATACTCATTGAACTAATTCAAGTACGCTTACGTTGCTAAACATTAAAATATAATAATAGCTAAATATTGACGTGTAGTTTTGATGTAGTAGCCTAATGATGGCAGTTTATCCTGTATTCCGTTCTAAATCGAAGATGAGCGCATCAAAATCTATCTTCTCAAGGCGATCATGATTTTTTTTGGATTGAGGGGAAGATCGCTGTTTGTTTTTGGGGAGTAGTGATCGTGTTAATCTATAAAATAGAAATTAGGGAACAAAGCTATGACTACTGTCGTACAAGAGCTTCTAAATACCTTTGACAACCTCACATACTGAGAAAGATTAGATTTATTATCAGAAATTCTGAGGCGCACAGTTTATCTAGACTTTGAGCCATTATCCGACGAAGAATTAACACTGAATGCCGAGGATATCTTTCTAACACTAGATGAAAAAGAATTAGTGTATGAATAGCCCCAATCGCGGAGAAATTTGGCTAGTCCGATCTTGGCTATGTCGCAAAAGTCAGACCATGTTTAGTTATTAGTATCCCAGCCCTAGATAGCGATCGAGCATTAGTAACCCTAGTTCCACATACAACAAGTTTGCGCGATTCTAGATTTGAAGTAAAAGTAAAAGCTAAATTTTTGCGAGAAGGAGCATTTGATGTACAAAATCTCATCACAATCCCTCATGCCAAACTTTTACGCAAACTGGGAGAGCTAACATCAGAGCAAATGGAAGAATTAGAAGATGTCTTACTCGTATGGTTAGGATTTGAATCTGAAGAAGATGAAGACTAAGCATAGAAAACTTTGAGAAAGGAGATCGCTGTTTGATTTTTTGTAGAGAGGCGATCGCGCTTTTGGGGTATTGAGAGGGGCAACTATATCCAAATATAAAAACAATTGCTACAGGGATGAGTCCTGATATTTGAGATATAGCGATCGCACTTTTTCTTTGAACTTTTCCCGCACATCTTCTGGTTCGATAATTTCGCAGTCTTCGGCATAGGGCATGATTTCGCGATAGAACCAAAATGTACTACTAATTTTACGAATGATTTGTCTTGTGGGGGGACTGGTGTCTAGCCATGTATGAGCGATATCTTCTTCGCGCGGTTGGTATGCAAAGGCAAGATTGCCCGATAGGTTAAAGGTGACATGAATATAAGCAAGTTGCGATCGCCATTTGCCTTGAATGGATGTAATGGCAGCTTCGGCAGGAATGCGATCAAGTCTCAGACAGCGATTATGTTTGAGATTAACAACATCGTCGCTACTGGCGGATTCTTCGCACCAGCAATCTAAATAGAGTCGCTTATCGTGAGGGGTCACTTGGGCGTAATAAATCGAAAACTGATGGGGGTAATCGGCAGCATCGAGATATTGGAGGCGAAAGGGTTGCTGCTGTTTGATATAGCGATCAATGGTATGTCGCCAAATTTCGGGAGGTTTATCGAGAAATTGCTCTACGTCTCGTCGCAATGGGGAGCTAAGTTCGCTACGTTCGAGTAAGAGATTGGCAATGACTTTAGCATGGTCAAGCTCGCCATAATCGATTAATAACTTGAAGGTACAAGAGAGAGTTTCGATCCGATCGCTTGCCCAGTCATTATTTTTCGAGATTTTGATTTGCTTACGAGCGATCGCTTCGACGAGCTTGGAGATATTTGGGCGATCGCCCCATGTCATGCCAAGTTCTAGTGCGATCGCTTCTAAGTTAGCTTTATCTCGTTCTTTGATAGATAGTGTGATCGATTCACCTTTTCGGGACATATTGGCTTGGGACTTCTAGCTATTAGCTGATGCAATGGCTGTTTTGACTTCACTAATCATAGGCGATCGCTTAGGACTGATGACGATTTTCTAGTGAGCGATTAATAACTTTGACGATGGGGTTTAAGAGTATATCTGTTCCCTTGATTAAGGGTAAGTCTGTCTAAATTTTACCTAGATGATAAGTGTTAGGTATATTTTTGAAGTAAAGTGTCCGTACATTTTATTTGAGAAAGCTCTTGTAAAATTGGTTTTTTAATGAGATTATCTGTTTATAAAGATTTACGGACAAAATTTGATTAATAAAGGATATCTAATAAATTTATGGCTATTCTTAAATAAATTTAGCATAGTCAGAGTCTCTAAAAACTAATCATTAAGGTATTTGGTTACAAATAAGATGACAAGTAGATTGAAGTCGGCAGAAATCACTGGTTCTTGCGCTCAGGTTTGGAATGGGGTGATTATTCCAAGTAACGGAGTTATCTCTGTCAAGATTGATGGAAATAATTTGAGTGCTACGGTTAAGAGTGGATTAGAGAAGAAAGATTCGCGGACGAGAATTCAGAATATTGATAGTGTTGAGCTTCATACTGCGCCGATATATCTGTTGCTAGCGATCGGGATTGGTTTGGCTGTAATTGGTCTGATTGGATGGATTAGCACTTTGGCGAATGGGAGTTCACCGATAGTTGCTTTTTTCCTTCTGTTAGTTGGGATTGCAGCTATAGTTTTGTCAATTTTGAATAAGCAAAGATATATGGCTATTTATAGCTTGCGCTATACGATTGTTCTGTTTATGAAGGGTTCGCCAGAGTTGTATCAGCAATTTGCTATGAGGGTTATGGCTTTGGCGGATAGTTTAAATCAGTCTGAGGTTTCTCAGTCTTAGTGTTCGGTCGGTGTCATGTTTGGATATCGGTGACAGTTTGCATTTGCAGTCGATTAATTGGGCGATCGCTATTTCAGATATTTATGAGGATGTGAGTTTATGACAGAACTATCTTTGGCAGATTTACAACGGCGGGCAGTAACAAAAAAACTTAAGGCAGCTAAGACAACTATAGAAGTTATGCAAAGCCGCCTGAAGATCCCTAGTAGGGGTTGGATGTTGAAAGGTTAGCTATTTTTACGCTTGATGTTTTGTTTCAATCTCTGTAAGAGCTTATGGGTCTTAGCATATCACTGATAACAATTCACAAAACAAAAAGTTGCAGTTAGCTATATTTAGACTTGTGTTTTAACTTTTGAAATTTTGTGCTAGATTAAGGCAAACCAGAGAGATCCTCTAATTTGCCTATGTTGGTTGCGCTTTATAGGTTATCACGGATCTCCTGATTTTTAATGCTCGTAAATCTTAGGAGGTAAATACCGTGAACTACAGATACTCAGGCTTTCCAAGCAACTATGGCGGATTTCAAGACATTCGAGATATTCATTGGAGGGCTACCAATAATGGGATTGACGATGAACTTGATGAAATCGAGGCTATGAGTTTTGAGGACGAAGATGGTGAAATTATTCCTCTAGCTGATTATCTGGCAAGGCGTGAATAATTCTCCTAGCTTGGGGAATAGCAATATTCTCCAAGCTCTCCAAAATTACATTCTGAGGATATACAGATGAACGCTATACGACAGCAGACTAAGATTTTACTCAGTGTTTTAGCTAGTGGAAATCTTGTAGAACAAGAGCATCATTTAATTAATTGGCTTATCAGACAAACTAGCGCTATATCTACTGCTCAGCCTTTTGGATGTTCACGGTTAGTTCGTAAACTAAAACTCAGTAAACCAGTTGCAGATAACTCAACGATAGAAATTGATTACAAACAAGATCGAGTTTTCTATCAAGATCAAGAGCTTGGCAAAATTCAGATTTTGTATAAATCGCCGATCCCTGGTGAGCTACAAGCTAGATTAGCTATAGAAAGCACCATAGATCGGTTTCTGGAATATTTGCAGAAAGTTCATCAGATTGTGGTTTTAGAAGAGAGCGATCGCCATGTGCGGGTATTTATCCCAAATAAGGAGATTCCAGACTTTAAAACACTATGGCGAAAATTTCTTGAAGATGTTGCTTTCTCAACCTTTGGAGAAAATCAGTTAGCTGGGCTAGTTCAGACATTTATTGTCATGCTCAATGCGATTACGCTCTCTGGAAGGGGATTCAGCACTCTTGATGTGCCAATTCTGACGAGAGATCAGGCTAATGTATTAGCGGCTTGGTATTTTGCAGTAGCTAGAGATGTTGAAGGTCGCCAAATAAAACGACAGAAACAAATTGATGCTCTTGTAAAAGAACTAGATAATCCTGATTTGACTGAAAAAGAAGTCAAGTCTAAATCTAAGGAATTGCAAGATAAGCAAGCAATGCAAGATAAAGAAGCTAAAAAATATCAGGAGTATTTTCAAAAAGGTTTTGATAAATCTTTGAAAGAACAAGCTTCTGCATGGCAAGAACTAGGCGTAATCCAAAAGGAGCTAGAGAAAACAGGGCTAACTAAAGCTCAAAAAAATAAGTTGCAAAAACAGCAGGACAATCTCAAAAGTAAAGTTGTCTTTTCTCAGGAGTCAGTGCAGCAGAAAATCTCTTTGTTAGCTGAGTCTAGAGGCGATCCATTTGTATTTTTACAATTGAATTGCTCTCAAGACTTAGAGAAATTTAGAAAAATTGAGACGATCGCAAAAAGTTTCTCGAAAGTGGCAACCGATCAGATTAATGCGACTCGTGGCGATATTTTTACTCAGTGCATTTCTGAAATGTATCGCCTTTTAGAAACAGAAACCTTTGATCCTTTGCCAGAGCCATTACTTAGCGAAGAAATAATTCTTCCTGAATGGCGATCAGCTGGTGATGATAGCAAGGAGTTTTGTTATTCCTGCGGTGTGGCGATCGATGCGAAAACTGCAAAATGGCAAGTTCTCCGATTTATGTTTGAGCGACCTTCACAACGCCGCCAATCATCTTCAGGAGAGGGAAGACCACATATTTGTACTTCTTGCTCTGCGCTTGCTTTTGCGTCTCCGCTAAAAGTAGCTGATGAAAGTATCATTCTGAAGCTCACATCAGTTAAGGGTGACAGAGATTCAGTATCGATTAAAGACTATGTGCGGATGCTCACTAATAAAGAAATGCACCTTAGCGGAGGGCGTTATCTGATCTTAGCGTCCGATCGCACAGGAGGAGGAGATATAGCTGCCCAAAAGCTAGGACAAGTGCAGTATGCAATGGCAAAAGTCGCTTCGATTTTCCCAATCGAGGTATTGACGGACTTTAACTTTTCGTTAATTATCCAAAGTAGCCAACCTATTAATTTACAAAGTCGGCATTTGCTCTTTATTAAAGGAGTAATGGAAGGTTACAGCCAGTCCATTATTATCTCTGGCAAAGATATCAATATGACTTTAGGCGATGCGGTTCGCTACATCGATCAAGACTTGCCGATTCTTGCAGAGTACACGCTAACCAAAATTTCTGCACCCTATGGGCAACTGGAGCTTGAAAAGGTTCGTGAAGCCTATTGGTTAGAGATTCAAAAAGATTTACAAGCTATAGGAGTTTCTATGGAATCAGAAAATCAATTATCAAAACGGGCTAGGTTATATCGAGATGTCGCTGCACTAACTGGTTTAACCTATGCCTTTGCTCAGTCTCTTGAAAATACCGCTAAAGCAGCATCTATGAAAATAGAAGATATTGAGCGTGAGGTAAGCAAACTGATCGAGAAAGTGGATGATGCAGTTGCTTTTTGCTATTACGCGACTTTGGGAGATGAAACCAAGAAAAGCGTCCAATCTCGACTCTATCGCAGTCCTTACAACTACTTTGTCTACGATCAAACTAAGGCTTTGCTTGAAAAGTTAGGCTTGAGCGATCGCGAAACAACCGAAACAGATAAACAGCAAACTTATCTTGCGCTTTATGCTGATGATGTTTTGAGTGCCTACACTCACTTTGCAGAAAATGGTTACTCACAGCCTAAAGACTGGAATGATTTGACCTATCAACTCAAGCTTTCACTCTACACAAGATTCCCTGAACTCGTTCGCAAACTTAAAACTAAAGGAGATAAATAATGTCTACTGGATTACCTGCTACTGATGCTCAAAACCCTCGGATGCACTTTGATATCTACGCTATTTTGGAAGGCTCACAAGAGCTTTATCTCGGACATGAAGTACAAGTCAACATCAATCTTGTGGAAGTTGTCAAACTTCAAACCACCGATGGCAAGTCTATTGAGAAATGCTACATTTCGCCAACAAAGCGTAGAGGAGTTGAACGGCGAAGCCTGATTTGGTCGCCTGTCAAGAGTGGTACTTTATTGGGTGACAAGCTTAAATGTGGTATTCCTGAAACTTGCGCTCAACCTGAATGTCCTATCTGTTCAACGTTTGGCGGTTTGATTGCAGGGAAGAAAACACTAATTGGGCGCGTAACTCATAGTGGTGGTGTCGCTGTTCAAGAGCTTTATCCTGTGGATAAACAGAGAGCTATGCACCCTGCTAGATTAGTCAATCAGAAAGAAGAAACACCAATTCCATTCAAACGTCAGTACAATCAGCCAGGGCTACTTTATCCTGTTTACAATCACGCTCTAAGTATTACTGAAAAAGAGTTTGCGGCTGTTGCCTATGCTTTTCTAGATTCACTGGCACGGATCGGGTCAGGAAATCCTAAAGGGGTTTCTCTTGCAGAAGATTCTACTAAAAAGCCTTTGCTAGTATTCGATCGCTATCTTGTCCCCAGAGGTAAGCGTCCAATTATTTCACCGTCTGTCACCAATGCAGCCGATGCGATCGCGGATTTTCAGCGCTTGGCACATACTCCAACTGTAAATACCGATCACATTTCCGAGCCACTTTTTGATCGCTGGATTGGTGATGCAGCTTTGGAAAAACTACAAGAATATGCTGGCGACTTTGTAAACCGAGTTTTACAGGCATCTTAACTATGTACTGCCTAGAATTTACTATTAAACCAACGGCGGCGATGACATTTCGCATCCTGCCAGGTTCAATTCTCAACATTGCCACTTATCCGTTTGTACCGCCAACTACCTTGTCGGGATACTTACGCAGATTAGCAATGTTGAGCGCAGGGCAGGAACTCCCAGAGACTAAAGTTAACAACGAAAAACCACCTGTTTATGCTTTGCCATCTAAATATCTGAGTTTAGGTGCTTATCCCAAACTAGATGCATGGAGTGGCATTCATCGCACCTATCGCAAGGGTATGAGAAGCTTTAACCATGATGATTTCTCTAAACTCTATGTCGATGGCAAAGGTGAAGATTTTCAACTACATACTTGGGAATACCTAATCGTTGATGAACTTGTGGGTTATGTTGCTGCCGAATCTTTGGAAGGATTGGAACATTTTCAAGATCTAGTTGGTTATGGTTGCAAAATCGGGAAAGAAGGATATGCCTACATTACAGATATTTCTGATCAGCCCATAGAACTAGAATTAGTAACGACTGCGGCTCATCCTTCTACACTTTTACCGATGGAAGCTTTGTTAAATAGCAATCAATTTATCGGCGGATACGATATCTATAATCTTTATCGATATGAGTGGGAAGATCGCGATCGGTCATTACCTTTTGGCGATGGTTTCTTAGACGATAGCCCGACACCAGTAAAAGGGTTTACCCCTTTTGTCTGTGCCTATTTCCCTAGACCAACCGATCCAGCGCCAAGAATCGATTACTACACCAATGGCGAAATTTATATTCCTGCATCTCTTGTCAATCTTTTAAGAGAGGAAACCTATGTCTAAAAGATCATTTGACTTTGGGCGCGTCTTTTTTCCTAAAAATGGTCATAAAATCCCCCAAGAGATTCTTTTTCAACCGTTAGGAAATCATGTTAATAATGTGAGAAAGCTAGTCCATTATTGGAATCTAGAAGATTTTCCTACTGCTAATCCCATAGAATCGCAAAAGCGAGTTTCTTTGGCTGCACATTTACACGATATTGGTAAACCTCAAAAATTTAAGCTTACTCTTAAACTTGACTCAAAGAAGCAGCCTGAATTTTCCTACTCATTTAGAGGACATCGATTTTTAGCTGAATCACCTAACCAGCCTTGGGTTGAAATGTTGGCTAAAGGACATCATGATTTTTCTGTTGGAGATATTTGTAGAGATACTTACATCTTGAAAAATCTTGCTGCGAAGCTTAGTAAAGATCATCCAAATTTAGAGATAGCTGAGAGATACAAAGATATTCTAAATCTTGACTCTTTTGCTTATGCAAGAGAACTCTTCATCCTTGAGATGTGTGATCAAATTGAAGCTGAGATTGCCTGTCGCTTTTTTGAAGACAAAGAGCAGGCAGAATCACGAGCTTTTATGGATTTTAACATCATTGAAAAAGATTCAGAAAAAGGTACTTACTACATCGATCCTTGGATTTTCAATCAGGATGAATTTGAACTTACGCTTGCTCATTGGGTCATGCCTACTCCTGAGAACTTCAAAAAAGCACTTGAGACAGTCAATGATAAGACGCAAGATTCACAGCTAACTGACCAACTCAACCTAGCTGTTAAGAATTGGTGGGAGTCTCAACCGCTTCAAGCAAAATCTCTCACTAATCATGTCAAAATTAGACGATTACCAAAAGATGATTTAGAAAAGTCCGATCCGTTAAAACTTTACCAAGTGTTAGGTAAAGAGCCTTTCTCTCCGAACAAAATGCAGAGAGACTTAGCGCAAGCTCTCGATCCTATTAGCAATCCAGATCCTGCAATTATTCTGAAAGCTCCTACAAGTTCTGGCAAAACAGAAGCTATTCTATTCCCCGCACTGGCTAATGATTATCGTCTATTTCTAGTTTTGCCTACTCGTAGCTTATTAGAAGATCAGAAAGAAAGGATCGAATCATATTTAATTCGATTTTCTAACTTGAACGAAAATAAGGATCGGGAAATTTCTCTAGTTGTCGATACTGGCGCACAGATGGATCGCTGGTTATTTACTAATGGTAAAATGTCAAAGCCTAAAGTGAACTCAAGGAGGCATCTTTACAAAGGCAATGTCATTTTGACAACATTAGATAAATTTCTTTATCGCTACTTTTCTTTTGGCGACAAACAAAAATCTTTCGTTTTCCCTCATCGCATTCATCATAGTAATCATGGCAAAACTCTAATTTGTTTTGATGAGTCCCATAGTTATGATGAAGTCGCATTTACTAACTTCTCTAGCCTGGTAAAGTCACTCTACGAAGCAGGGCGATCACTTGTTTTGATGACCGCAACTATGCCTAAAGAATTGTCAAACCAACTAGATTATCTAGAGACTTTAGATTACATTGATCATTCTGAAATGAATCAATACCATCGAGAGCGTAACTTTGAATGGATTAGCAACATATCACGCGATCCAGAAAAACCTGAAAAAAGTTCTGAAGATTTTCAAAACAATTTCACTCAAATCATTCTCAATGAGTGGAATGCAAAACCTAATCGCCGCATTCTTGCAGTTGTTGAAACTGTTAAAGATGCAGTTGAAATATACAAGAACTTAAAAAACAGCCTCAATATTGTCTCAACAGATAACAGATTCTTGTTTCTCTATCATGGTCGCATTGCCGATCAACTCAGACCAGAGCTATACAAGCAAATCAAGCAAAGGGATGATAATGGACAGCCTTATATTCTAGTCACTACCAGTGCGATCGAGGTTGGCTGCGATCTCAATTCTGAAGTTCTAATCTCTGAGATTTGCCCCCCTGAAAACTTAATTCAAAGAGCGGGACGCTGTAATCGTAAAGGCAATATAAAAGATGCAAAAGTTATCTTAGTCGGTGACAAAATTCAAGATTTTGCCAATAGTCTCGATGATGACGGCTGGACAAATTATGCAGAGACGCTAGTTAACTTGACTAACTTCGACTCTAAACAAATCTCTGAATGTATCTCACGCTCCGAACATATTGATGATTACCGAGTTGTTGAATTATTCTCAATGCTTCATGAATACGTTTATGGTGCTGACCTAACTTGTCAACCAATCCATGAAAAAGGACTTGTCATTACTAGAAGTTGGACACCATCTGCAACATTAATTTATAAAAATGATGAATTCGTTGATAAACATGGGAATAAATCTTTTCCAAAAGTTACAGTTCCTTTAGATCGACTCCTTCAACGTGACGATAATCAATTTGCAAATACTCATGTTTATGAGCGCTACTATGATGTTGAAACAACGCACTGGGTGCTAAGACCGCTTAGATTTGGTTCTGCTTATTCTAAAGATATCGTTATCGAAATGTCTCCCAATAATGACGGAGCATGTATGTATGACGGAAAAGAAGAATACAACTATGATCCAGAGCTAGGCTTTGTAAATTTACCAGGTGTATTTATCAAACTGAGAGCTAAAGGCTTTGAAGAAAAGCTACTCTGTCAACATGAAGACAAGAAAGTTATCATCTCATACACAAAAGCTCTAGATAAGGAGGATTAACAACTATGACTATTCAAGAACTATGCGATATCGAAGCCCAAGCCCTTGCAAAAGAATTTGGCTATAGCTTTGAGCGTAAATGGTTGAACCTTCCACAATATAGAGGTGAACTAGATCGCAGCCCCCAAACCCAAGAACGCATTGAAGAAGTCTTACCCCATGTCAGCCTTACCAGCGATCGCGCAAAACGAGAAATCTTAGTTTCTCCCATCATCAGAGACTTGATTCACTACACCAAAGCCAACATGAGAATTGAGTATCCAATCCAATTTACAGAAGAGTTACAAGTAGTCTTAGACTATTTCATCAAATCTCATCAATGTATCGTGACTACCTTTGCTAAAGAAGCCGACACTAATTTTGGTATGACAGAACTAATTGCCTCACTCATGGCACTCGATCTCTGGCTAGAAGATCCACCACAAACTCACCTCATCGGAGCCGTCACAACTGGCAGAACTTGGGAGTTTGCCAAACTAAACCGCCAGTCCAAACACATTGAACAAGGTTTAGAAATTTATAGCTTGCTCAAAAATTTTGATACCTTGATGCGAATTTTAGTACAGGCAGTAACAGGTGAAAACCAGTAAACCAGTTAAATCTAAAACAGGAAGATATCGCAAATGCTTGCTAGACAACCAGAACTAACCTACTCAGAATATCTCGCTTACGAACAAGCAAGTCCTAAAAAGCATGAGTTTGTTAATGGACAAGCTTATGCAATGGCTGGCGCGAGTGAAGATCATAATTTGCTCGTTGGTGGTTTATTCTCAAGGATTTGGAATCATTTACGCGGTAAACCTTGTCGTGTCTTTTCTTCAGACATGAAACTCACGATCGCCTCTGCAAATAACGCGACTTATTATCCTGACGTGATGGTCGTTTGCGATCGCACCGATAGTGATCCCTATGTCAAACTTAAACCTTGTCTCTTAATCGAAGTTCTATCACCTTCTACAGCCATGCTAGATCGGCGAGAAAAGCTTTTCAACTATCAGAAATTGGAATCTTTGCAAGAATATGTGATGGTTTCTCAAACTGAAATCAAAGTAGACCTTTATCGCCGCGATCCTGAAGGTTGGTTAGTCCAATCCTTGAGCATAGGTGAAAGCATACAGATGCAATCGATTGATTTAGCGATCGCCCTTGCAGATATTTATGAGGATATCGAGTTATGAAAAAATGAATGCCATTAATTCAATTAATTGAGCGATCGCGACTGCTCAATTAAGCCCCAAAGCCCTTTTTATTTTTCTTAGACTTGATTGGTTTGAGTGTTCTACCACTATTAGCGATCGCTAATCTCATACTTCGTAATTTCTGATATTCCCTGATTTTTGTCGCCAGAGGGTGACTCGTATCAATTCTAAGATGGGTAAGAGACATGACCAATGCTTTAGATTTTTGATCGTCTTGATCGCAACTTGAGACTTCAGCATCTTTAGCACTTATGCTACAAAGTATACCCGCCATATCACCAGCATAGAACACTTTATCCATCTCATAGACTGTATTTGGTTCAGCAAGATATACACCTTGTTCTTTGAGTGCCTGAAACCCTATTTCATTGATCCGAACATTAATAGGAAGACTAGACTCCATATCTAGAAATAGTTGACGCGCAAAAACTGGATCATCAATAGTTGCGGTAGCAAACATTCTCTCTGTTATTTCACTGATATTTTCATTCATATATGCCTCATAGTTTAGTTGTTAATTTTATGCCGAAAACACCAATTTATCCTGAATACCTAACAGGACGGCATATTCACGCACTTTTTTTAACTTTAGTTAGCTCCGTTGACAAGGAATTAGGCGATCGCCTGCATGGTGAAAAAGCTAATAAGGGATTTGGGTTGAGTCCGATTGTGGTGATGGGTAACGGGTCATTGGTGATGGGTAATAGGTCATCGGTAATAGGTAAGCCCAAGCCCAAAAGAACCTCCCAATCACCAATCACCAATCACCAATCCCAAAATCACCAATTACCAATAACCAATTACCAATCACCAATCCCCCCCTCAACCCCCTGCTGGTGGCGCATCTCTCTGTTAGATGAAGTTCTCTTTGGCAAACTCACAGGACTTTGGCTCAATCTCAACCCCGATCGCGCTTTTCATCTCGGTTCAGCCGATCTGTATATCACGGGTATTCTCGGTACGCCGCAATCCAGACAACCTTGGGCAAACTTCGCCACCTACCAACAAATCTACGATCGCGCCTCCGAAACCGAACGAAACATTACGTTTCACCTTGCGACTCCCACCGCTTTCCGTCAAGGTAAATACGACTCACCATTACCCACTCGCGATAATGTATTTAAAAGTCTATGCGATCGCTGGAACACCTACAGCGAAATCCCAATCAATCCCGAAATCATCGAATATATCTTTCCCAGCCGCTTTGACATTAAGACAGAAGTTGTCAAAAATTACGACACCCATAGTTTTATTGGCTGCATTGGGGAAATCGGCTATCGAATTCTCGGTGATGCTTCGCCAGAGACAATTAAACAAATTAATGCTCTAGCAGACTTTGCAATGTTCGCAGGAATTGGCAGGAAGACAACAATGGGGATGGGGATGGTTAGGCGGGTGATTGGTAATTGGTGATTGGTGATTGGTTATGGGTAGACCTGATTTTGAGGATTTGGAGATTTATCGATTGGCGGAGAGTTTGGCTAATGAGGTATGGGATATGGTGAGTTTGTGGGATCAGTTTGCTAAAGATACTGTGGGCAAACAAATTGTGCGATCGGCAGATAGTGTTTGCGCGAATATTGCCGAAGGACGTGGACGAGGAAGTTTAAAAGACAATCAAAGATTTATCAGAATTGCAAGAGGTTCCCTCTATGAAACAACCAGTTGGCTCAGACTAGCCTACCGCCGCAAACTACTAAACCCCGAACAAGTCCAAAAACTAAAATCCATCCTAAATCCACTACTCCCAAAACTAAACGCCTACCTAAATTCCCTAAATCGATAAGAAGGAAAAGGTAAAAAGACAAAATAAAAATACAATCCCCAATTACCAATTACCAATTACCAATTACCAATTACCATCATGGAACCCATCCCCATCGCCTCCCTCAACCAATACGCCTATTGCCCTCATCGTTGCTGGCGAATGTTTTGTGCAGGAGAATTTGTCGAGAATCATTACACCATTGAAGGAACCGATCTGCATCAACGAGTACATACAGTTGGCGAAAATCAACGGGAGGAAACTTGGCAAATCAGGGCAATCTGGCTGAAATCAGAAAAATATGGTTTGATTGGCAAATCCGATTTAATTGAAGAAGTTGATGGCAATCTCTATCCCATTGAATATAAACGCGGACATAAAGGCGAGTGGGATAATGACGCAATGCAGGTTGTGGCTCAAGCGTTCTGTTTAGAGGAGATGACGGGTAAAAGCATTACAAAGGGCTATGTTTATTATGCTCAAACCCACCAAAGACAAGAGATTGAGATTACGGCTGAGTTGCGGAATGAGGCGATCGCGGCAATTACGGAAATCTCGCAAATGATGGAAACTGGCAAAATACCTCCTGCAATCTATGGCAATCGTTGTAAAGGATGTAGCTTGTTTACTCAGTGTGTACCCATGGCGAAGGAAAAGGTTAGTAAATACAAAGAAGGGTAATTGGTAATTGGTGATGGGTAATTGAACAATCCTTGACTAAATTTCCGTAATCGCTCACCCCTTAAACCTACCTTAGCTAAAAAAATAAAATCAACCAATCACCAATCACCAATCACCAAAAAACTATGGGAACTCTCTACATAACTCACGATGATTCATTTATTGGCAAGACTGATGAACGTTTGACAGTCAAAGCCGATAAGAAACAGTTAATTGATGTGCCATTGATCAAAATTGATGGATTAGTAATTCTCGGTCGCGCCACGATTTCTCCTGCGGCAGTGATCGAACTGCTAGAGCGAAAAATCCCGATGTCCTTTATGACGGGAACGGGGCGTTTTCTTGGTCGTTTGGAACCTGAGCTAACTAAAAATATTTTCGTAAGGCGATCGCAGTGGGGTGCAGCAGGGGAAACACCAAAGGCAATCCATATGGTGCAAGCCTTTGTGCGCGGCAAGCTCAAGAATTATCGAGCGTCATTAATGCGACATATGCGGGATTATCCCGATAATGACTTACAGAAAGCGATTGGCGATCTCGAACGAGCGATCGATTCGCTGGCGACCATTAAGGCGATCGCTAGTTTGCGTGGTGTGGAGGGGCATGGCAGTGCTGTTTATTGGCAAGCTTTTCCCAAATTAATTCGCGCCGATGGGTTTAGCTTTACGACCCGTAATCGCCGACCACCTGTCGATCCTGTGAACGCAATGTTAAGTTTTGGCTATTCTCTATTACGTCACGATATTCAAGGGGCGCTAAATATTGTCGGTTTCGATCCCTATCTTGGCTATTTGCATACAGAGCGCTACGGTCGTCCCAGTCTTGCCCTCGATCTTATGGAAGAGTTTCGCCCCTTGATTGTCGATGCGATCGTGTTGTCAGCAATTAATCGTAAAGCGATCGCACCCAAGGATTTTACTTCTGAACCTCTGAGCAAGGCGATCTCTCTATCTAATGATGCGAGAAAAGTTTTCTTAACGCTGTACGAACAGAAGAAACAGTCAAAATTTAAACATCCCGTTATGGATCGTCAATGTACGTATCAAGAGGCTTTTGAGCTTCAGGCAAGATTGCTGGCTAAGTATCTAATGGATGAGACAGATAAGTATCCACCTTTGGTTTTGAAATAGGATTTTAGCGATTAGCCTTTAGCGATTAGCCTTTAGCGATTAGCTTTTGGCTAAATTAAGAGCTAATGGAATGAAAGCCTAATAAATTTCAAATGAACTCCAGCCTTTAACTTAATTAAAATGCTAAATGCTAATCGCTAATCGCTAAAATCCTCATGTTCATAGTCATCTCCTACGATATTCCTGAAGACAACCGCCGTACTAAGATTCATAAGATCCTCAAGTCCTATGGGCAATGGATGCAGTTTAGTGTCTTTGAGTGCGAGCTTACTGATGCTCAATATGCCAAGTTGCGATCGCGCTTGAGTAAGTTGATTAAACCTAGCGAAGATAGCATTCGCTTTTACTTCCTATGTGGTTGCTGTCAGCCTAAAATAGAGCGTATTGGTGGCGAGCAGGTGCGAGACGACACAATATTTTTCGCTTGATTTTTAGTTCATGATTTGCGCGAGTCGTTGGGTGTTTTTGAGGAATGTATGCAATTGTTGGTAATAAATGTGTTAACTGGTATGAATTTGGAGGCGATCGGGCGCGTTGTTCGGTTCGCGCAAGTCCTGATTGCTTTGCTGCATCTAGGTTTCCAATGTTTACTACAAGATCGCAATTCGCTTCAATCAGCCCAAATCTGCTACAATTGCGATCGTTCGCGCAACTGTACCTTGAAAACTAAATATGATATAGTTTCTAGGCGCGAACGGCTTCAAAACCTCTAAAACCCTTTTAGGGATTGAAACATCAAAATACCGAAAGATGCTGAAAAACTCTATTGGCTTCAAAACCTCTAAAACCCTTTTAGGGATTGAAACGGTTTTTAAACCCAAACCTATGAGGTTGATATGAAAGCTTCAAAACCTCTAAAACCCTTTTAGGGATTGAAACTTTCTGATAAGCTAATTTCTCAGTAAGTTCTCGTAGCTTCAAAACCTCTAAAACCCTTTTAGGGATTGAAACTTGCTTTAATCTGGGCGATCGCCTCGGTCTGCCAACGCTTCAAAACCTCTAAAACCCTTTTAGGGATTGAAACCAGTGAACGGACGTAGAGCCGTAAATAATAACTGGGCTTCAAAACCTCTAAAACCCTTTTAGGGATTGAAACTGGTATCCAAACTGCCATAGACAATACCCAAAAAAGCTTCAAAACCTCTAAAACCCTTTTAGGGATTGAAACTACTAGAATTGAGGTATATAAAAACAGACCTAATGCTTCAAAACCTCTAAAACCCTTTTAGGGATTGAAACGTCTCAGAAACGCCTACAGCTATAGCAAGCTTTTTCGCTTCAAAACCTCTAAAACCCTTTTAGGGATTGAAACTCATTTTGAATAATTAATGCAGAGCAGAAATAAACGCTTCAAAACCTCTAAAACCCTTTTAGGGATTGAAACAAATTTTTCATTGGATTTTTCGATGTCTGTCCGCAATGCTTCAAAACCTCTAAAACCCTTTTAGGGATTGAAACACACTTGGCAACAGTGGTTATGCTCGGCACTCAACGCTTCAAAACCTCTAAAACCCTTTTAGGGATTGAAACAAAGCGATCGACTAACCCCATAACCAATCACCAAGCTTCAAAACCTCTAAAACCCTTTTAGGGATTGAAACACAAACCTCAAACCTAATCATGCAGACCGCATTCCGCTTCAAAACCTCTAAAACCCTTTTAGGGATTGAAACAATGAGCGCTTCATTCGACAGCAAGACTTTCGCCATGCTTCAAAACCTCTAAAACCCTTTTAGGGATTGAAACTTACCTAAGCTTCGTGCAAACCTAGAAAATGGAAAGTCCGCTTCAAAACCTCTAAAACCCTTTTAGGGATTGAAACAAAGCGATCGACTAACCCCATAACCAATCACCAATGCTTCAAAACCTCTAAAACCCTTTTAGGGATTGAAACAAAGCGATCGACTAACCCCATAACCAATCACCAATGCTTCAAAACCTCTAAAACCCTTTTAGGGATTGAAACTCAAGGAAGCCTTGCAACTCTAGAAACTGCAAATATGTCTGCTTCAAAACCTCTAAAACCCTTTTAGGGATTGAAACTACCTCTACCACAAAGAAAACAGTGTCATTAAAGCTGGCTTCAAAACCTCTAAAACCCTTTTAGGGATTGAAACATCTTCCGAAGGGGTGTTCCCAAACAAGAACGCAGCTTCAAAACCTCTAAAACCCTTTTAGGGATTGAAACACGTATCCGTAGAATTGAGTCGCCGGAATAGACTGCTTCAAAACCTCTAAAACCCTTTTAGGGATTGAAACCTTCCATTTCATTCTCCTCTTAGGGCGGATCGTAGCTTCAAAACCTCTAAAACCCTTTTAGGGATTGAAACCCAAATAGTAAGTATTTGGGAAAATGATGGGAGGCGCTTCAAAACCTCTAAAACCCTTTTAGGGATTGAAACCTAAGGTACTTTGGCCCCGATGGATTCTCAGGGACGCTTCAAAACCTCTAAAACCCTTTTAGGGATTGAAACGCGGCGAACAAACATATCCACCCCAGTTTGGGATGCTTCAAAACCTCTAAAACCCTTTTAGGGATTGAAACTGGGAACATCCCTTTGGAAGATTACTCCCCTTGAGCTTCAAAACCTCTAAAACCCTTTTAGGGATTGAAACCCATTTCTGATAAATCCTTTGGCGAGGGAAATGAAGCTTCAAAACCTCTAAAACCCTTTTAGGGATTGAAACTCGCCTACTTGATTTCGGAGATTAACGGATTACAAAAAGCTTCAAAACCTCTAAAACCCTTTTAGGGATTGAAACCGCATACCTTGCAGATGCAATCTGATATTTTGTGGCTTCAAAACCTCTAAAACCCTTTTAGGGATTGAAACGCATTAGCTGAATTTATCCTGTCAAGTCCGAAATGGCTTCAAAACCTCTAAAACCCTTTTAGGGATTGAAACAAGCCCCTTGGCGACGTACGGAATCAGCCCCCCTTTGGAAGCTTCAAAACCTCTAAAACCCTTTTAGGGATTGAAACGTAGCGCGCGCGTGTCAATACGACCACTTCTTTCGGCTTCAAAACCTCTAAAACCCTTTTAGGGATTGAAACAAGAAAGGGGGGAACTCATTGCCAGCTGAGACTATGCTTCAAAACCTCTAAAACCCTTTTAGGGATTGAAACAAGTTGGCTCGGGTAAAGGCGTTCAAGCTTTTGTTGCTTCAAAACCTCTAAAACCCTTTTAGGGATTGAAACCCAATCTTATCATTCATAAATTCGCCCAATTGAGAGCTTCAAAACCTCTAAAACCCTTTTAGGGATTGAAACCGTTCGCCGCGATAAAAAAACCTACACAAAAAGGGCTTCAAAACCTCTAAAACCCTTTTAGGGATTGAAACAGCAATCCGAAAAAGAATTCATTCCATCCAAGGGCAGCTTCAAAACCTCTAAAACCCTTTTAGGGATTGAAACAATTTACACATTATGTCAAGGTGTTTAGGGCTTGCTTCAAAACCTCTAAAACCCTTTTAGGGATTGAAACATTAGGGCTGGTCTCCATCATTCTTCCCAGTATCGCTTCAAAACCTCTAAAACCCTTTTAGGGATTGAAACGCATACCCATAGAATTGAGTAGCTGGGATAGATTTTGCGCTTCAAAACCTCTAAAACCCTTTTAGGGATTGAAACTTTTTATCGCGCCGAACGAGCATATCTACCCCAGTTTGGCTTCAAAACCTCTAAAACCCTTTTAGGGATTGAAACTCCTCTTCATTTACGTCGCCAAACTTCTCTTTATAGCTTCAAAACCTCTAAAACCCTTTTAGGGATTGAAACGCCAGTGCCATAAATAAGCCTTCCATTTTATTCTCCTCTTGCTTCAAAACCTCTAAAACCCTTTTAGGGATTGAAACGCCGCGATTGTTGGAATATTGCAATTTAAAATCCCACTCAGCTTCAAAACCTCTAAAACCCTTTTAGGGATTGAAACGTTTTGAGGAACGGAATAATAGAACTTCTGTATCCGCTTCAAAACCTCTAAAACCCTTTTAGGGATTGAAACGCTAAGACGTATTGCTACTGGTCAAGAACCTAGCGCTTCAAAACCTCTAAAACCCTTTTAGGGATTGAAACACCTTTACTTAACAAGGATAGAGCTATGAGTTATGCGGCTTCAAAACCTCTAAAACCCTTTTAGGGATTGAAACTGATTAAAGCAAAGATAAGGTATTAACTTATGATGCAAGGAATGAGAGGCTTCAAAACCTCTAAAACCCTTTTAGGGATTGAAACGGACAGGCGTCTAACATTTATCGAGATAAAATTGAGCTTCAAAACCTCTAAAACCCTTTTAGGGATTGAAACGGAACATCAAAAAAGAGGGGCACTCCACATGCACTTAGCTGCTTCAAAACCTCTAAAACCCTTTTAGGGATTGAAACAAGAATAAAGAGGTAGTTGACAGGTCGCCTGACGGCGCTTCAAAACCTCTAAAACCCTTTTAGGGATTGAAACTGTAGGCTTACCAACAAAGTATGATCCCTTAACCTTGCTTCAAAACCTCTAAAACCCTTTTAGGGATTGAAACTCAATGCAAGACACTTTTAATCAATTTAAGATAGCCGCTTCAAAACCTCTAAAACCCTTTTAGGGATTGAAACATCAACAATTTAGGCAGTATTTTACGGACGCTTGGAGCTTCAAAACCTCTAAAACCCTTTTAGGGATTGAAACACGGGTGCTGTAGGCGAGTCCCGTCGATTCTTCTAGCTTCAAAACCTCTAAAACCCTTTTAGGGATTGAAACCCACATCCATCGCATAGGATTTGGTAATTGTTTGGGCTTCAAAACCTCTAAAACCCTTTTAGGGATTGAAACTTCGGTATACATTCTGCATCCCAATCGTAATCTGAGCTTCAAAACCTCTAAAACCCTTTTAGGGATTGAAACTTCGCCGCATCAAATTCCTTAAAAGCTGACACAGCATCATGCTTCAAAACCTCTAAAACCCTTTTAGGGATTGAAACATCTGCCTTCAAGGATTTCGATCGCATCATCAACAGCTTCAAAACCTCTAAAACCCTTTTAGGGATTGAAACAAGGCAAAAAAAGCCCAGCAACGGAATGTTTTCGTTGGCTTCAAAACCTCTAAAACCCTTTTAGGGATTGAAACATATTCTACCGTCTTTCCATGGTCACCCGTCTCAAGCTTCAAAACCTCTAAAACCCTTTTAGGGATTGAAACTGGCTGTCGCGCACAAAAGCCCGCTGTATCTACCTCGCTTCAAAACCTCTAAAACCCTTTTAGGGATTGAAACCGGCTGTGGTACGCTACGGGAACGGGATATAGACGGAGCTTCAAAACCTCTAAAACCCTTTTAGGGATTGAAACTCGTTTCGCGCCGCCTTTTGCTTGAGATAAGTCGGGCTTCAAAACCTCTAAAACCCTTTTAGGGATTGAAACACCTGATGGCGCAGAATTGAACCCCGCATCAGGCGCTTCAAAACCTCTAAAACCCTTTTAGGGATTGAAACCCCGTATCTTCAGCTTCCAATGCGTTCATTTCGGGCTTCAAAACCTCTAAAACCCTTTTAGGGATTGAAACGCAGATCGACTTCCTTCCATCCCTGCGCGATCGCCTCACGCTGCTTCAAAACCTCTAAAACCCTTTTAGGGATTGAAACGTTGCGGGTACGACTGCGATAATTCGGGCTTTCAATGGGCTTCAAAACCTCTAAAACCCTTTTAGGGATTGAAACGCGTCAAGATGTTCACCAAGTCGCGCCGGATCGGGGCTTCAAAACCTCTAAAACCCTTTTAGGGATTGAAACATTGAGTTTGCCTTTATCAATTTTGTTTTTCTGACGGCGTTGTTGCATGAATAAAAAGAAGACAAAAGAATAGAGAATATTAGGATAGATAATTAACTAACAACAGAACAGGAGACAGGTTTAGCAAGTTGAATCATGCGATTAAGCGCAGCACATTTGATGAACAACTCAACCGCCTGATTGTCAAAT
>NZ_ALWB01000057.1 GCF_000332215.1 Pseudanabaena biceps PCC 7429 | reverse complement strand
CCTGTTTTAACCGTTGCTTGGGCGATCGAATCCATTGCTTTCCTTGGCGGCTATCTTGAACATCGTCGTAAGTCTCCCATTGGTATTCAAGTTCTCTGGCGTGGTTGGTCTAATTTACGCGATCTTTGCCAAGGTTGGCTTCTTGCCCAAATTTATACTTAACGGGAAAAGTAAGCTGAGATACTTTGCACTTGAAATGACTTAACGCGGTCGGGGGCAAAGCCCCCTGTAATCTTGACGACTTGCAGGTTGTCAGCGGAGTTGGCAGGCAGGACTTGATATTCTAAGGTTCCTGGCAATTGATATTGGATTTCAGCTGCTTCGTTGCGGACATTAGCGATCGCACCAATCTCCACGCGATCGATCCCTAATGTTTTTGGTGTTTCTGGTGCTACCCAGTCAAATCGATAAAATAGTCTTGCGGTATCTTTGAGATAGGTATAGCGATCGGATACATCAGAACTAGCTCGCAGCAGTTTAGCTAAACCATTGCGCTCGACCCAAATATTTTTGATCAGACCAACTTTCTTGCCGATCGCATCTGCTAAGGGAGTGCGATCGCTGATTACCTCCGCAGGAATATCTAAGCGCGGTACGAGAGTGACTTTTCCATAACTACCCATCTCGCCATCGCGTCCGTCATTACCATTCTCTCCGTCAATTCCTCTACGGCAGGAATAGTAGTCAGAGCGAGAAACGCCTTTATAGGTGCGCCGATAGAGCCAATCATCGCGACGATATTCCGATACTCGCGAAGATGGGCGATCGTAATCATCGCCTGATCGATAGCATAGCTTCGTATCCCTAGAATAGGATTGCCATTCAGCTTTATCATCGTTAAAAGGACGACGGGTAATTTCCCAATCACAATATTTAATCCGCCATTCCGTTTCTTGGCATTCACATCCCTTTCCACCCACCGCACTACGTCCATTGCGACCGCCTTTACCGCCTGAATTACGAATTTCTAGCTGCTGAAGTGCGGTGGCATCCGTATAAAAGACCGTCGCATTGCCGCCATTGCCTCCACGACCACCATTGCCACCATCGCCGCCACGACCACCCGATGCGCCCACTAACGAATACTCAGGACGATAGGGCTGCTCACACATACTTGCCGATCGCCCAGTTTTACCATCTTGGGCATCATCTCCCATTATCCCTGTGAGATTATAGGCGGCAGGTTTACCATCAAGGATAATTTTGGTGTCTTGCCCGTCGCGCCCATTGCGCCCATCCTTACCCCGACTCCCATCTTGCCCTACTTGTCCAAAGGTTGTTTCAGCGATCGCCCCTGCATTAAAGGTCGTACTCACTAGTGGTAAAGTCAGAATTGCGATCGATAAAGTACGAACAAGTAATTGATTGTTCCACATGCCTAAAGCCTTTGAAATTAATTTAATATTTTGACATCATCATTTCAGACTGAGTTCCAAAGATAAGTAGCTAGGCATAATTAATTACAGCCAAACCTATAAAGTCGAGCCCCGCAGGGGCGCAACTTTATAGGTTTCCATAATTTATTTTGCACAAGTACTTATTGCAACTTATTGCAGTAATTGATCCCAAATTACATTTTAAAAATTACATTTTAAAAATTACATTTTAAAAATTATGTCTCTAAATCAAGGTCAGCAACTGGAAAACTATAGTGCTAAACATCCTCAAGAGGTATTGCTAGTAAAACTAAAACTCGGAGAAGAACTTGATGAAGTGATGATTTTCAAGGGTTTTTCCAGCTCACTAATGCGATCGACGGCTTTCGATCCCGATGTCCCCGTAATTCCCGATCGCGCCGAAATTTTAACCATCGATCGCCTCACAGCACCTTACCGACCAAATCAGCCTAACTATATCCAACAGGGGATAACATGGGAAAGATTTAAAGATTATTTGTGAGGCAGAAACCTCACAATTTTAACGTGGTTACTATGCTTGAAGAAACCCGCCAATCAATCTATAGAAAGCAGGTAAAAATTGCCTCATTGCTGCTGTACCAAAATATATTAGAGCAGGAAGTATGGGAAAGCTATGTCAAACTATTGCATAGCCTTGCCAACTTCGCTTTGGACGGTCATGAAAACAGCTCCCGCCATCTTAGTTATTTATTTGCCTATGGTAAGTGGTTTAGAGCCATTGCTGCTACAGGCTATAACTGGCGGGACTACGTAATTTTACAAATCCTAACCTCCGATAATCCCTTTAGTCGGCAATCGCAAACTACTCCCTTCGATCGCTTATCCATTGCTTTAGTTGCGGCGGCAAAGCATGACCTCAAAATTTTAGAAGAGCTGAGTCTCTGGGGTGGGGATAAACTCGTCGATTGGATTGAGTCCTTAGATGATCGCCTCGTCACTTGGCAGTTGGCCGAAAGTAATATGTCAAAGCTTCCAGAAATTAAGCGATCGCTAATTCTGAAATTTCAAACAGCCGATGATTGGACGCAACTGTTACCTGAATTAGCCAATTATTACCAACAATCGGGCACGGGTATATTTACCGATTACGATGCTTTTCGTTGGCGCAAAGGTCATTTACAAGGAATTCCCCATCCCGATCTGGTGCAATTATCCGATCTCATCGGCTACGAAACACAGCGACAAACCCTTTACAAAAATACTGAAGCTTTTTTGTCTGGTTACCCCGCTTTACATGTGCTGCTCTATGGCAGTCGCGGGACGGGCAAGTCTTCCATGGTGAAGTCGCTAATGTATGCCTATCGCGATCGCGGATTGCGCATAATTGAGGTGACTAAAAACGACCTTAAGGACTTACCAATCATTGCTGATATAGTGCGACAATCTCCCCAGAAATTTATCATTTTTGTCGATGACCTATCCTTTGAAGAAGAAAGTGAAGACTACAAGGCTCTTAAGGTCGTGCTAGAGGGTAATCTCTCGTCCCAACCCAATAATCTGTTGGTTTACGCCACCTCTAATCGTCGTCATTTGTTACGTGAATATTTTAGCGATCGCCCTAGCCTGAGAGATCTGAGCAATAGCAAAGAGGTCAATCCTTGGGACACCATGCAAGAAAAACTATCCCTCAGCGATCGCTTTGGTTTAACTTTAACCTTTTTACAAGCCGATCAAGAAATTTATCTCAAAATCGTGCATCATCTTGCAAAACGTGCGGGCATTAATTTAATGAATGACGATCTCGATTTTCGCGCTTTGCAATGGGCTACTCGCCACAACGGTCAATCGGGGCGTACCGCCCAGCAGTTCGTGGATTTTTTGCAAGCCGATCTCCAAATTAAGAATTGAGAGTAGCTAGGTGCAATTAAATATATAATCTCAAAACCTGTAGCGCATGCACAGCTTGCGCTACAGGTTTTGAGGTTTTAATTATACCCAGCTACTTTGCAACAAAAGCAGTAATCCCAATTCCCAAAATGGCGTTGCCATTTTGGGAATTGGGGGTAAGACTGTGCGATCGCTAAAATGACATTACCATTTTGAAAATTGGGATAATTGGGGATTGGGATAAATTTACTTTTTAAAAGTCCATTTCTGATGAGATAAAAAATTAAAAATCATCATCATAATAGTAATCAAAACAAATGCATATAAATACCAAACACGAAAAATATCTACCAATAAATACATCAAGCTAGAAACCATTAAAAAACTTGAAATCATTACAGTGTAATACTTAAGCAATCCTTCCCAAAAGTTACCTTTTGTCTTTTTAAAAGTAAAGCGCCTATTTAAATAAAATCCTATATAGTTAACAACAACTGTTTGAATTAAAACAGACAAGAGATAATGAAAATTTAATATACCCGTGAGAATATATAGTATGACTATATTTAGAAAAGCGCAAAAACCTCCCACTAAAAAAAATCTTAAAAATTGATTTTCTAGAGAAACATAGGAAGCTTTGGATTTGAGATATTTCATACTAATATTTGATTCTAGTAATCAACTTAGAAATTAACTGATGTTAGTTATTAAGTAAGTGGGCTTAATTAAATATAAAACCCTAAAACCTGCGGCGCGTGCGCCGCGTGCGCCGCAGGTTTTAGATCTGGATTTTAATTATGCTGAGGTACTTAATCTGACTTTTAATCTTGCTGTAACCCTTTCCCAGATGCGAGAGTATTGCCAGTATCGATACCATCCCGCAGTCCCTAATACTAAAAAAGAAACTAAAAGCTTCAACAAATTAACCTTCTGTCCATGAATTATTCCCGCTAAAGCTGTATTCATGCGGATGGAAAAAATGGCGATTCTTTTGGTGTTATGGCGAGACTTTTGCGATGCTTGCCATAGTTTTAAATGCCTGTTTAACACTATGGCGTGCTGTTGTTGAAAGTCATGCAAATAGGAACTTCTCACTATGGTTTGGGAATCTGCATGAATGCGAAAAGCAGAAAGGGGATGGGGATAATATATAGTTGAGCCAAGGGCTGCAAGCTTTAGCCAAAAATCCCAGTCGGCTGTGTACCATAGCTTTTCATCTAGTCCGCCAACCTGCAAAGCGGCTTCTCTTCTAAAAATGGGAGCGGGAATGGCAATAAAATTCTGGATGAGTAACCTCTTAACCAGCGTATGCGGCGGGGTTGCCAATGGATATTTCGGCAAAGGACTTTTCCATAAGCCCAAACATTTACCATCGCGATCAATAAATTGGGAAGCATGTAAAAATAAATTTACCTGCGGATGTTTATCAATTAAAGATTTCATGATGCGAAGTCGATCGTCGAGCCAAATATCATCCTGATGTAAGAAACAGACATAATCAGCAGTAGCAATAGATAGAATATGGTTAGTAGTTGCCACCCAATTACCTTTTCGCACTCCTTGAATAACTTTAAGTGGAAGTCTGTCTAAATAGACGTTCAAGATTTCAAGGGTTTCATCGGTCGAGCCATCGTCGATCGCGATACATTCAATATGGCGATCGCCCTGCCTGAGAATTGAATCTAAAGTAAATCGAAGATAATCTTTGCCGTTATACGTGGGAATTAAAACCGATAACCAAGGTCGATCCATGTTTTTCTACTTTTATATTCTCAATTAACTACATCGCTTATACCAATTCACAAAAGTGTTGTCCCACTGTTATGAATTCAAAATTAAACCCAGTCAGGGTTTTAAAATCACCAAAGGGCATAGCTGTTTTGTGATTTGGTACTTAGGACAAAAGTTCGCAAAACTAGACAGAAAGAGCTTTTATAAAAGATAACCACATCGTAAACAGGCAGCCTAGTATAGATCCTTGTTCAGTTTAGCGAAGTACAGAGTTATTGCCCACCTTTGACGTGGAAATAACTCTATGTACATCGCTTGCTTGAAAAGTGCTATAAGTAGATTTAAAAACTAGAAGCACATAACTTTCAGATTAAAAGATGGTACATCCTCTAGCTTTGGTTTAGCTATGAACTATACCACCCATCAAAGACGACTAACCTATTCCGAGAAATGTTTCAGAAACATCTACAATGGAATATAGTAAGACTAGCATTTGTATCTGTATTTCTGCTTACTCTAATGTGATTAAAGATATTAAACCTAGCCGAAATTAGCACAGATTTTAGAGATGAAGCGAAAATAGTCGAATCACATTACAAAATCCAAATACTCAAATCATGGACTTACTGTGCTAAATTGAAGCCTTTCATTGGTATAAGTAGCTAAGCAACGTAAGTTTTTATTAGAATATAGAACCTAAAAAATGAGAAATGGGACCTTGCGTCGTACTCATCCTTTAGGTTTTAATTTTTCTTAGCAATCTTTTGTTTTGTTATATAGATGTCGCCAAGTCTACTAGGATATAAACCCCAATAACTGACTGGCGACGCGCAGCGTCGCCAGTCAGTTATTGGGGTTTGATTTGTCTTAAGTTAAGTGACTGTAGCTATACTAGATTAAAATATTAAAATGATATAAATTAATAAGTAGCTAGACATAATTAAACCCCAGAGTCAAAGTCTGTAGAGAATTCTACGCGTGCGCTACATCTTTTTGGTTTTTATATTTAATTACTCTTAGATACTTGTGCATCTAATAATATGTATCTAATTCCAAGTAGTTTTCAAGGAAAACATCACAGCATAAATATTAATTAAGCAAGAGATTAAAACCAATACTAGTAGTAGGTTCTTTGCCAATAAATTTTTATAACTGAATCCTGCAAATGCTAGTGGAATTAAGATTGGAAAAATATCTTGGATATATCGAGTTCCGTACTGGGTAGCACCCGTATACCAATAGAAGAGATAAGCAATTACCATGCCAATTGCTGCTGGTAAAAATGCCCAGACAAACCTTTGCCTAAAGTTCAGAAATAGAACTCCTAATAAGAAAGGGCTAATAACCCACATTGCCTGTCCACCTAAATTAAACTGCAGATAAGGAAATTCCTTTAGTAGTTTAGGCATCTCTAAAAAATAAATTTGAAAATTACGAGACAAATACTCGAACGAGAAAGTAACTCCAGTCATTCCCCATTGCTGCCAAGCAATTGTATAGGGAGAGAGAAATGGATTACCTAAAGTCCACCATTGAAAAGCCCAAGTGATAAGACAGGGCGGTAATATACCTAATAAAAATCTACGCCAATTAGAAATAGTTGGTAACGATTGAAAGGAATAAAAAGCGTATATAGGAAATATAGATATCCCCAATATAATCACATAACGTATTTGAAAGGCGATCGCAAAACTCAAGCCTGCCCCAAAATATGCACGTTTACTAATGAAAAGCCATAGTGACAACAAGAGAAAGAAATTCCCTTGGCTATGCATGAAAAGCCATACGCTTCCATTATGAGCTGAATGTAAATTGGTAGTGCCCAGTATATAAGCGATCGCGGCTAATGATGACCATTGTCTAATTCCCTGTAATTGCTTAACTAGCAAAAACAATAAAATCGACGATCCAAAGATCATAATCGAGTTAATTATTGCACCACCCAAATACTGACCACCAATTAAGACATATGGTAAAACCATAAAAGTTACCATGGGTGGGTATGCAATATAGTGATGTCCTTCCCATTCCAACATTTCTATCCAATCTATCTTTTGAGGCAAATAAGGTTTGCCAACCAAAATCTCCTTTGCTAATAGCATTGGTGGAGTTTCTCCAGAATTAAATGGAGTTACTAGACCTAAAATTATGGCTAGAAAAATAAATAGAATAACAGCCATCTTATATGTTTGAAACAAGTGGCATATTCTCTTGTAACAATCAATCAATTGATTCATTTTTTAATTACAGATTGACAAGTATTTTGCTATGTTAACAAGTATTTTCTGCAAACTGAATAAATGTAGCTTATGACCAATAAAATTTAATTAAAATTGCTATAAACACAAAATATTGAAGCGATCTCAAGCTATTTTTTATAACCATGAAACACATAACAACTAATGAAGACAAGATATATTAAATGAAGTGATTCAATTTAGAAATTCAAAAACAGAGAGAACACTAAAATCAATAACAATTTCACTCATAGGCTTAAAAAACATCCTAAGAAATATTTACTAAGCAAGATTTACTAAGTTATTATAAATCTTGTTGCATTTCTTAACTCGTAATATTTTTAGCGATATACAATTTATTAGTATTATCAATTAGCTTTAAATCAATTTCTTCAATATAATCTGCGTCTGAATTTACTGACCATAAATCATGATTCCTCCCTCCACTTATAATATTTTCTGCCGCCCAAATCCCCATTAGTAAACTATGATCTTGATTATTATATTTAAATGAGCCAGAACGTCCAATTAATTGCAGATTAGAAAATTGTGTCAAATAGTTTCTAAGTATAGTGATTGCTTCCCGATAATTATTTGTATAAACAGGATAAGTTTTAGGTAAACGCAACACAAAAGAATCACTTACAGTTTCTTGATTCAAGAGGTTAATTTGACGCAGTTCTTGAATTGCAAGTGATATTAAATTTTCTTCAGATTCTTGCCAAATACACTCATTACTATTACACCAATATTCACAACATAAAGGGGTTTGTGTATTTGCTGAATTAGGCAACATATCTGGCGACCAATTTGCAAAGTTAGTCACTCTACCTAAACGAACTTTAGCATCATTAATGTATAACCAATTATCAGGAAATAGTGATTCACTATCTACAATTAAGTACACTAGAATTGTGTTGCGAAACCTTAAAGATTGGGCAGCAGCAATTACTTCTGATGGTGGAGATGGATGTAGTTGCTCTATTAGCAGATTGAGAGGGATTGTAGAAATAACATGGTTACAATCAGTAGTGGACTCTATCCCTGTATGACGATCGCGTACAACAATTTGGGTGATTTTTGAGCCGTCATGACAGCAACTAATTACTTCGGTACTTAGCAAAACTGGTTGATTTTGAGAATATAGGCGATCGCAGATTTTTTCGTATAGTTGCCCAGAGCCCAATCTTGGGAACTGAAATTTCTCGATTAGAGACTTGACTTTGCCACTATTCCCAAAAACTGCATTACGGATTGCTGTGCTTAGAGATATACCTCTAATGCGTTGGGAAGCCCATTCTGCTTCAATTTCAGTGCAAGGAATTCCCCAAAGCTTTTCAGTATAGCCTTCAAAAAAAATACTAAATAAGCGTTTACCAAATTTAGATATTACCCATTCCGCAAAGTTTTGAGGAGCGTGATTATGGTTAATACGACTTAGTAAATAGGAATAAAGGATATTAAAAGTTTCCCGAAGTCCTAAGGCAAACACAACTTCTTTTGCTTGAATTGGGTAGCGGAAATATTTACCCCCATAGAATATTCTGGTCAACCGATTAACTGTAACTTGTTCGTTTTCTAGTACATCATTCCATAATTGAATGACAGGTGGCAGCTTTGTAAAGAAACGGTGTGGTCCACAATCGAGAATAAAATCACGAAAATAAATACTTTTGGCTAGTCCCCCCACTTGAGACTCTCGCTCGATAACTGTGACTTGATGATGATGTTTAGAAAGCGTATATGCAGAAGCTAATCCTGCTGGTCCAGCACCAAGAACAAATGTGTGTGAGGACTTTGAGTCTGTTGACATAAGTTCTGATAATATTTTTAAAAATATTATCAGATTTTCGTTGCTATTAAAAAACAAGATAGCGATTTAGAATTTACTAAGCGATACTAGGGAAACATAACAATTTTGATATTAGTAGACCGCAATGAACTCGAAGGACAACTCTAAAAAAACATCTTTGTCTATAGGAGCGCCAACTATGGAACAGCTAATAGCAAGCGATATCCGCGTTAAGCCATCGAAATAAGCAATCAAAATATCTTTGACCCCACAATTATGAATTTCAGTCAGAGCATAAAAATAGGTTCGGTAAAGTTCCTTTACAAGATGTGTATACTCCTAAACAATGACTAGCTTCTTTTTAGCGCAAGGATGCTCAAAAAGAAACTGGAGAAAATTACTTGAAAGCCCAGTGCTAAGCAAGTAACTGATGGAATAACGATTCGCATAGTTTGGCTAGGATTCAGGAATCCAAAGGAATTTGATTCCCACATTTTCAGTGCATAGAGAGATCCCATGAAGCCCATAAAGATCAAGAAGATTCCACATATTAACCCCTTCTCTAAGTTGAGAAAATGTAACAGCTTTTTGAGTCGATAATCATCAGGAATTAAACCTTCAGCCATGGCAAAAGCTTTGGTGAATATACTAAACACCACGGTTTGGAATCCAATCACAATTGCCGTAGTTGAATAAATTAAGGAATGGACTTTAGTTCCGCTTAACAGGATGATCGCGGTCAGCAATCCAGCAATCATCAAAATCATGCCTGGGTAGAGAAATAGCCATCTGGGACTAAAAAGCAGTAAAAATCTTAAATGCCGCCAGCCATCGCGCCAACTTCGCAAATGGGGCGAGCGGTTGCGCCCATCGGGATAGAGAATAGTAGGCACTTCGGCAATCTGCATTTTGTAGAGACTTGCCTTCACGACCATTTCACTCGCAAATTCCATTCCTGTAGTTCGCAAGTTTAATGATTCGATCGCATCTTTTCTGAATCCTCGTAAACCACAGTGAAAATCACCACAGGGACTAGGAAAAAATAAACGCCCGATCCATGTAAGTACGGGATTGCCTAGGTATCGATGCAAAGGGGGCATGGCTCCTTTTTTGATACCACCTTTGAAACGATTACCCATGACCAGTTCGTAGCCTTCTAGGAGCTTATTGATAAACAAGGTTAGGTCGGAGAAATCATAACTATCATCAGCATCTCCGATGATAATATACCGACCTTCGGCATTGGCTATACCACCTCTAAGGGCGTTGCCATAGCCTTTTTCTTGGATATGGACGATACGAGCGCCTAACCGAGTGGCGATTTCTTGCGAGCCATCGGTGCTTCCATTATCGGCTATTAAGACTTCACCATCGATGTCATGGTGCAGAAAATAGTTTTTTGCTTTGGTAATACAGGTTCCTAAAGTTTCTGCCTCATTTAGGCAGGGCATTAGTACAGTTACTAGGGGTTTTTCTGAAGCTATTTCTTGCATGGTTTGTTGCACCTTAATTAACAGCATCAATAGCATCATTGCCAAGCAAAACTTATCCTGAATTATAGCATTAGAATTACGGAGATTTACAGGTTTAATTCATTAATGCAATATAATTCCAATGAGTGCCAAATGTCATAAACGATCGCTACCAGTTTTAGATGATGATGGTTAATAGAGGAGATTGTATAGCAAAAAGATGAGTGGTGCTTTGCGCCGCCCATTCAGCTCAAGAAGAGAAGATTGGGACTTCGCGCTAACCTTCTCTTTTGGGGTGAATGTAATAATGCGAGTGGAGATCGCTATCGATAGCGATATAGTTACGGAAGTTTTTAACAAGAAAAGATTTAGAAGAATTGGGGAAAGTTTGCCTGTTAGCTATCGGTTTTGACTCGTTTTACAATCGATAATTTTGCGATAAAAATGTTAGATTAATAGCTGCTGAGAGTAATTGCCGAGCTATCAAATCAGCATTCCCAAACTTTTTCGCATGTTAATTATGACCGTCAATACCGCTACAGCCAAGTTTTCCCCAGCCGAAATCAAATCTGAGGGGTTAACCCTAGAAGAATATCAAATGATTTGCGATCGCCTTGGTCGTGAGCCTAACAAAGCCGAATTGGGGATGTTTGGCGTAATGTGGTCAGAGCATTGCTGTTATAAAAATTCTCGTCCTTTACTAAAACAATTTCCCACTACAGGCGATCGCATTTTGGTTGGTCCTGGAGAAAATGCAGGGGTGGTCAAAATTACCGACGAGATTGCGATTAGTTTTAAGATCGAAAGTCACAATCGCCCCTCCGCCGTCGAGCCATACCAAGGCGCAGCCACGGGAGTCGGAGGTATTTTGCGTGATATTTTTACCATGGGTGCAAGACCTGTAGCTCTCTTGAATTCCTTAAGATTTGGCGAGCTGTCCGATCCTTGGGTACGCAGTCGCGTCAATGGCATTGTCAACGGGATTGCTGGCTATGGTAATTGTATCGGTGTGCCCACGGTGGGTGGGGAAGTCTACTTTGACAAAGCCTACAACCGCAATCCGCTCGTAAATGCCATGGCGATCGGCATTATGGAAACGAAGGAAATCGTCAAGTCGGGCGCTTCAGGAGTCGGGAATCCCGTGATTTATGTTGGTTCTACCACGGGACGAGACGGCATGAAGGGAGCGAGTTTTGCCAGTTCCGAACTTTCAGACAAGTCGGAACAGAGCCGTCCTGCGGTACAGGTGGGCGATCCCTTCCTTGAGAAAGCCCTAGTGGAAGCTTGTCTGGAAGCATTTAAAACTGGTGCTGTGGTGGCAGCGCAGGACATGGGGGCTGCGGGGTTGACCTGTTCCACTTCAGAAATGGCGGCGAAAGGAGGTGTGGGGGTTGTACTGGACTTGGATAAGATTCCTGCCCGTGAAACGGGAATGACTCCCTATGAATATCTACTTTCCGAATCACAGGAACGGATGCTATTTGTCGCCCATAAGGGAAGAGAGCAAGAACTAATCGATATTTTTGAACGGTGGGGACTTCATGCCGTGGTGGCAGGTGAGGTTCTAGCGGAACCGATTGTGCGGATTCTCTGGCATGGTGAGATCGCAGCGGAGATTCCTGCCACTGCGCTGGCAGACAATACCCCTATTTATCATCGTCAACTCGCTGACACTCCTGAATATGCCCAAAAAGCTTGGGCTTGGGACGAGCAAACGGCGATCGCTGCTTTTAAAGCGATTACCCCTAATGAAGCCCTTTTGCAGCTCCTCGATACCCCTGCGATCGCTTCCAAGACCTGGGTCTATCGCCAATACGATCATCAAGTTCAGAATAATACGGTAATTTTCCCTGGAGGAGCGGATGCGGCGGTAATTCGTTTGCGCAGTCAAGGTTTCGGCACGGGTGAGTTGGATTCTAGGCAATGCAATGTGGAATCTCTGGTGGGAGTGGCGGCTACCGTCGATTGCAATGCCCGTTATGTCTATCTCGATCCCTATGAAGGAGCGAGACTGGCGGTAGCCGAAGCGGCTCGCAACCTCTCCTGTGTTGGCTCGGAACCGCTATCAGTTACGGATAATTTAAACTTTGGTAGCCCAGAACATGCGATCGGTTATTGGCAATTGCATGAGGCTTGTCGCGGTATTGCCGATGCCTGCCGCGAATTGCAAACCCCTGTTACTGGCGGCAATGTTTCGCTTTACAACGAGACAATTAATGCGGAAGGAACTTCTCAGCCCATCTATCCCACTCCAGTCATCGGTATGGTCGGACTAGTTGAGGATGTGACTAAGGTTTGCGGTCAGGGCTGGCAATCCGCTGGGGATGCAATTTATCTGCTCGGCAGCGATCGCGTTAGCTTGGCGGGTTCGGAATATCTTGCCTCAGTGATCGGTGAGGTGGCTGGCAAACCCCTGCCCGTAAACTTTGAACTAGAGCGCCAAGTGCAGTTGGTCTGCCGCCAAGGTATTGCGCGAGGGTTAGTACGGTCGGCCCATGATTGTTCAGAGGGCGGATTGGCGATCGCTTTGGCGGAGTCCTCTATTTCTGGCAAACTCACGGCCCAGATCCAGTTGTCAGCGGTGGAAGGCTTACATCCCACCCAAATTTTATTTGGCGAAGGGGCAAGTCGCATTGTTGTGTCAGTCAAAGAAAGCGATCGCACCTTGTGGGAAGAATACCTTAGTGATCTTTTGGGCAAAAATTGGCAATATATGGGCAGGGTCAGCGAGGCAAATAGTGACCTGACCATTGCTATTGGAGATGATCAGGCGATCGCCCTATCCCTCGCCCAAATCACGAAGAATTTTAATGAAGCGATTCCCAAACGCATGGGACATGGCTTATAAAAATGAGGATGGGCGGCGCTAAGCGCCGCCCATCCTCAAAAACAATAGAGAATTGCAGCGCAGAGCGCCGCAATTCTCTATTGTTTTTTTCACCTTGCGTTGCTAAAGCTATACATTGCGATAGATTATTTTGTATGCAAAATTTTTGAGGCTAAGCGATCGCTATCGATCGCAAATAAAGAGGGACGTTCCTTAGAAGGAATAGTCATAGAAGTAATAAAATCGACTTTCCAACGCTGCACATAGGTTTGTGGTAGCGGTACGAGGTCATCCTGCAAGATTTTTTGGAGCGCTGGCTGAGAGTTACTGAGTATCCCAACTAGATCGTCAGTTTGACTGCGAACTACGACTAGACAGGGTTTTGAGACGACTCTCGCGCCATTGACGATGAGTGGCTGAACTGTGTTAGCAGCAGTTTGCGTCTGTGCAAATAGTAGTTTGCCTAGATCGACAATCGGCACATTCTGCCCTACTACAGTAAGTTTGGGAATAGTTTTTTCAAGGGGAATCACCCGATAAATGGATTTGACGGGAAGAATAAACCATGCGAGGCGCATTCTAAAAGCAACATATTGCTGCCCGATATCGGTACGAAGTTCGGAAAGTCTTTGCGATCGCAGAGAAGAAATAGCTGGCATAGGGATTCTGAGTTTTAAGTTGACTGTAGCTGCCGATTAAAGATCAGTTGCGATAGGGTTTGTAAGAGCTCGTTATCCTTAAAGGGCTTAGAGAAATATGCTGATGCTCCCAAACGCATCGCCAAATCTCGGTGCTTATTGCCACTGCGCGATGTGAGCATAACGACAGGAAGATCTTGGCAATGGGGGTCGGCACGGGACTGCACTAAAAAGCCAAAGCCATCAAGACGGGGCATCTCAATGTCGCAGATGACCAAACTGACCTGAGCGTTTTTAGGCAATGTTTGCATTTTCCGCAATTTTTCCATCGCCTCCAGCCCGTCCTTAGCCTGTTCAACTCGATAGTTGGCTTTTTCTAGGGTCATTGCGACAAAGCGCCGCACGTTAATCGAATCGTCAACTACCAATACCGTCGTTCTCTGCGTATCTTTCTTAGGCATGAGCGTGAGCGGCTTGCTAAGGGGAAGATCAATATCGATCGCCCAAGCAACTAATCCATCAATATCCACCAGAGGTACGAGCTTACCGCCGCCCAAGATCGCACAACCCATAAAGCCTGTGGGCAGAGGAATGAGACTCTGGACACCGCGAATCGTAACTTCCTGCTCACCCCAATAGCGATCGACCTGCAACCCAAACGGCACGTTATTGTGGGTTACGATCGCAATTAAGGGCTCATCAACAATAGGGCGGTTTTCCGTCTCTGTCTGTAATTGGGGGCGAGAGAACTGAAGGCGATCACCGAGTTTAAATAAAGGTACGGAATATCCTTCCCAATCGAGCAATCTCTGATCGGCAACGGTGTGGATCTTCGCATCTTTAATGAGAAGAATTTCTTCAACGCCGCTGACGAGAATTGCCATCTGTAAGCCACTGCTCTCAAACAGAAGCACCTTAGCAATAGATAGAGAAACGGGCACTGTCAAAATAAAAGTCGTACCTTTGCCCGCTTCGGTTTCAACACGGACATTTCCTCCAATTCTATTCAAATTCGAGCGGACCACATCCATCCCCACGCCGCGCCCTGAAAGCGAGGTTACGCGCTCCGCCGTACTAAAGCCAGCTTCAAAAATCAATTCCAAAAGCTCGATTTCGGTCGAATCATCCAGATCACTCTCACTTAATCCCATTTGTAAAGCGCGATCGCGGAGTTTGGCGAAATCGATCCCATTACCATCGTCGCTAACCGTAATTATGGTTTGGTTACCTCGATAACCAGCGGCAATTTCGATTTTCCCCTTCGGTGGTTTACCTTTGGCAATACGGGCTTCGGGGGATTCGATCCCATGGTCGAAAGCGTTCCGAATCAGATGTAAAAGCGGATCTTCTAAAACTTCAATTACCGATCGCTCCACCAATGTTGAACTACCACGGACTACCAATTCAACCTGCTTGCCATGGGATAGGGATAGGTCGCGGAGGAGGCGCGGGAATCGACCAAAAATCTCACTAAGCATTCGCATTCTCGCCTGTTCGATCGCCGTTTGCATTTGCCGTGAGGCTCGCCCTAGCTCGCGTTCGGTGCTTTCGGTATCGGTTAAAGCGGTCTCCAAGTCGCTGGATACCTCCTGCAACTGCACCACGCTATCCATAATTTCCCTTGATAGTACGTGCAACTCACTATAGGAGTCCATTTCTAAGAGATCAAATCGACTGGCATAGGGTAGAAAGGTTTCGCTAGGGGGGAGAGCTAACTTTTCAGAAGGAGGGGTAGCGGCTATGGGTTTAAAAGTTTCCGAGGTGGCTACGCGATCGTAGGCTTCTCTCAATTGGGCGTTGGACTCCTCTAAGCCATGCATTCTCTTATTTAACAGTTGCACTAGGTCACGCATCCGTTTTAACTGAAGGCGCAATCCACTCCGTTCCGCATTCAGTTCACCAAAGCGATCGCTCAGCAATTCCAACTGTTGTAAGGGAATCCGCACCGTAGTATCGATATTTTGTTCGGACTTATTTGGCAGATTTTCGCCAATAATCGAACCATTCGGGGTTATATCTTGAAAATCTGATATATCCAGTAATGATTGATCGAGACTGATAGTCGGATCTTCATAGATAATATGTTCATAGATAATGCTGTCCTCATTTGGACTAGCAGTTTCCTCTAGAGAATCCTGCAAAGTTGACTCTGGCGCGGGAGAACTAAGCAGATCTTTAACCGACGGTGGGTTTGCCGTTACTATTTCAAAATGTGTGGGTAAGGCTTGAAACTGGTTCACCAAAACTAGCGCTTGCGATCGCCGCCAAGCTGCTAATGCTGCGGTTGCTACTTCTTTAAGATTATTACTTTTGTCTGCTAAGGCTTGAGCGATCTCTTCACAAAGTTGGCTAAAGGCTGGTAACTCCAACATTTCACCTAAACAGCCAAACTCCTGACTTGTAAGTTCAAATTCTTCCTTAAGTAACTGCGCATTGGGATCGTTAAGAACACTAGTTAAGCGATCGAGGCAAGCATCCACTTCAGTCGTAAACATGAGGACGCGCATATCTTGCCCGACCTCTTCGGATAGAAGACTAGCTTCATCGTGGGAGGATAGGTCTCCTAATATGGCATGGAGCTGCCGAAAAGGCGGCTCAATCTGCTCCTGCATCCAATCAATATTGGGTAATTTGCGCTGCTTATGAATGTTGGCAACCTTACCCATACCATCGATCACCCCTAGAAATAGGCTTTCCATCTCAGAAGCGATCGCTGTTTGATTTTTGGCTTGCAAGATCTTAAAAAAGTCTTCTAACTGGTGGGCTAGCTCGCTGAGAGCCTGAAAACCCATCATGGCAGCCCCTCCCTTCATCGAGTGAGCAGCCCGCAAAATTTTATTAATCGCCGATTTCTGTAAACCGCGATCGCTCAAACCTAATACTTCCGTTTCGATGTCAGTGAGATAATCTCTAACTTCATCGAGAAACAGTAATCGCACTTTCCATTCGCGATCGGTTAATGTATCAATAGCCATATCGACCTCTACTAATTTTGATATTTTTAGATGGATGGTCAATCTATGAGTTATCTATAAACTTAATCTATAGAGTTATTTTTACCTTGTCTTTGCCTTATCTTTGCCTTGCCTAGGTAAAACATAAATTGACCATCAAATAGACCATCAAATATAGGCTATGCCACATCTACCTTAAATGTCTCAACCGAAGCTTGCAGCTTACTAGCGACGTTTGCGGTTTCTTGGAGAGCGATCGATACTTCTCGCGATGTTTCTGAGGACTTCTGCGATTGATTGGAAAGATTTTCCATAACCGACTTCACCGATTGTGAAGTTTGCACCTGTGAAGTAGTAGCCGAAGAAATACCTTGGAACAGTTCGTTTACTTTCCTTGCCACTTCCACAATCTGATTCAAACTTCTACGGGCATCTTCAACCTTATTCGTACCTTCAACCACCTGTACCGTACTAGCTTCCATGGATTCCACAACCTCGCTAGTTTCCTGTTGAATGCTCTCAACAATTCGGGAGATTTCTTTAGTTGCCGTTGCTGACTGCGCCGCCAATGCACCAACTTCTTCCGCAACAACCGCGAAACCGCGACCTTCTTCCCCTGCGCGAGCCGCCTCAATACTGGCGTTTACCGCTAGCATGTTGGTTTTGAGCGCGATTTGATCGATCAGCACGACTACCTTAGAAATCTGTTGCGAAGCTTCACCCAGTCTCTTGACCTTTTTAGCTGTTTCCGCAACGGTTTGCCGTAGTTGTAGGATACTTTCGGCGGACTTCTCGATCGCTAAACTACCAGTTTCCGCAGTTGCCGCCGCTGAGTTAGATGCGTCGGCAGCTTCTTTCGCATTACTTGCCACCTGTTGGATCGAGTCGGTCATCTGTTCTACCGATTGCAGCGCATCATCCAGTTGTTCTGCTTGTAGGGTCGCGTCGCTGGCTAGGGTACGAATCGATTCATTATTAGTGTTTACTGAGGTGTTTACCTGCAACGTAGCAACTTTTACCTGCGATACAACATCCCGCAAACTTTCCACGATCGCGTTAAAAAAGTCGGCAACGATCCCAATTTCCCCAGCAGATATCTTAGCGCGTACGGTCAAGTCTCCCGATGCTGCACCTTCAACATCCGATAGCAATTCGATCAACTCACGCTGAATGGATTCGCTGCGCAAACGCTCTCTTTCTGCGGCTTCCGCCGATTGTTGTACTTGGACTTCTTGAAGGGCGATAAATTCCTGTAGCTGTCCTGCCATTAAGTTGATGTTGCCTCCCAACTGAGCCAACTCATCTTGCCCTTGGATCGTAAGCCGAGTATCGAGATTGCCCTTACCTAGTTCAACCACCGCAGCGGTTGCATCTATAACGGGTTGGGTGGCGCGTTGGGCGATAAAAATTGCCAATAGGGTCGCCACAGCCCCTACGCCTGTAGTGGCAAGGAGCAAAATTAAAAGCAACTGTTGCAAGGGCTTAAGCGCAGTACTACTGTCAATCGCCAGTACTGCATCCCATTTTAAATCTGGCAGTCCATCCAACTGTGGTAGAGGAGCATAACCCGCAAACTGCTCTTGCGAAGTTTGACTGTCAACCACTGTTGCGGAACTTGTTTCCCGCTTGGCAAGGATAGGAGTTAATAAGGGAAAGTCAGATTTAAAAGTACGTCCAATTCTATCCTTGTCCGTCGCCAAAAAGAAACTACCGTCAGATTCAGTTAAGTAGTATTTGGAATTACCTCCACCAACATCCTTAATCACCTCGTCCAACGAATCCGTTTTCAGTCGAGCGCGAATAATTGCAATAGTTTTACCAGTGTTAACATCCTTGACAGGCGCGGCAACAAAGATACTAACTTTTTTAGATGAAGGGGATACTTCAGGTTGACTAATGAAGGGCTTGTCAGTTGTGAGAACCGTTTGGAACCAAGGTCTTTGAGAAACATTAGGGAGGGAAGGTTCGCCAGCGTCAAGAAATACTCGCCCATCTAAGGCAGCTACCGCAATACTGTCATAGACCAAATAAGACTTGAGATAATTTTCGAGGATTGTCTTTTGTTCTGGGGCTGTTAAAAGGGCTTGTACTTTGGGGTTGGTTAAAAATGATAGTTGTGACAATGTTTGAGCATCTCCATATCGCTCTCGCATGAAATATGCCATCCGAGTTGCCAGCCCCTGAGTTTGGAGAGCTTGAGATTGCTTGGTTGAGTTTGCGATATTTTGTCCAACATAAAGGTAAGCAAAGCCCCCCAAGGAAATCAAGGGAATCGTAATCGCCGCCACCGAAACAATCGTGGTTTTCGTGCGTAATCCTAAAGCTTGCCACCATTGACCAATCGGTTTGCGCTGTTTTGATGCAGCCTTTTTCCCCGATGTAGGCGGAGCCGTTGAGGTGATTTCCGTTATATCAATGGAGCCATTAGCAGGGGCTTGATCGCCCTTATCCTTGATTTTTTCAGTGCTATCGACATGGGTGCGCGAATCGAGAACCATTGATTTATCCTCTGTTAGTTTTATCTGTTAGTTTTGGCTGTTAGATCGAATTTGTATCGAATTTGTATCGAATCTGTATCGAAAATTTTTTGAGGTTAGGCTATATAATTCCAAAGATTTGCCCGTCCTAACCCTCTTGAATAGCAAATCTAGATAGCAAGCCTAGATAGCAAAATTGAAGTTCGCGATCGCCTCAGCATCAAGTACATATATGCTGTTATTGCCATCGGGAGCCATCACACAACCCTTGAGAAAAGGTACGGATTGGAGTGCAGCCTTAGTATTTGGCAATACTAAGGGAGATACGATGTCTGTCTCGGTAAATCGTAGTACTCGGCTGACACTATACACAGCTAAACCGAGAAACATATCGGCTATTTGTAAAACCGCTATATGCTTCTCAACCGTCGTCGAATCGAGGGATTCAAATCCCAATAGTTGAGGTAAGTCGAGTACCCAAAAAACATTACTGCGGTGCTCGACTAAACCAATTAAACAGGAATGAACGTTGGGCATTTGAGTAAAGCGATCGCCTCCCAATGTTAAGGTCTCGCGGACAAACTTTAACTGCACGGCGACGTTGATATTACGTTCCACATACAGACTCAAGTAAGGCAATCCCGCGATCGCTTGCGACTTCTCTTCCCGTAGTTCAATCGTCAAATTACTCACGTCATTCTCCTAAACTTAGAGACTGTACCGCTTGCACTATGTCATTTCTTGTAAACGGCTTAGTTAGATAGGCATCTAGCCCCTGTTTCATACCCCAAAACCGATCTAAATCCTGTTTTTTTGCCGTGCAAGCAATGACAGGAACAGCCCCTAGGATCGATTTTTTAATTGCTCTACATAGTTCCAATCCACTCATCTCAGGCATCATGAGATCTGTAATTACAACGTTAGGTCGGCTTTGCTCAAATTTATCCAACCCATCTTTCCCGTCGCAGGCACTGATTACAGAATATCCGCCTTCTCGCAGATAGTCACAAATTAATTCGCGTTCTGAATTCGTATCTTCCACAACCAATACTTTAATCAAGATCTTATCTCCTTGCTATTATGTTGAATTGGATAGGATGAGGTTTTGGATGAACTCCTAATTAGAAAATAATTAGTAAAGTTAGTAGAGCAATGTAAAAACGTCTTCTACGCGAGGTATCAAGAAGCCATTCTATCTAGACGACCGAACGAACTGCTCTCAATATATCGTCACGAGAAAATGGCTTAGTTAAGTAAATAGCAATTCCTTGTTTCATCCCCCACAATCGATCTAGCTCTTGATCCTTAGAAGTACAAGCCACTACAGGAATGTCCTTAGTGTCATCGTTCTTTTTTAAGCTCCGACATAGCTCCAATCCACTCATCCCAGGCATTACCAAGTCGGTAATTACTACATTGGGTTTCTTGTCTCCAATCTTTTTGAGAGCTTCCTGTCCATTTGTTGCAGTAACAACATTATACCCACCTTCGCCTAAATAGCTAACAATCAAATCCTGCTCGGAAGGAGTATCTTCAACCACGAGAATCGTCGTCATAATAGCCTCTAAAATTGCTTTCAGTTAATTAACTTTGCCTATTAAATACATTAGATTTGAAATTTCAGTCTTACTTTAAATCAAGTAATTTCTATCCAATTTTCTAATTCTAAATAGGACATAAATATAACATAATTTAGTTGAATTGTCCCACATACATGACTTAGAAGGCATTAAGAGACTATTAATCAGCCAAATTATGTATATTTTAGAGCAGGTGTCGCATCATCATTTTGAGCAAGTCTGCCTGCATAAATGGCTTAGTCAGGTAGTCAGTAGCTCCTGCAAAACGAGCTCTTGCGCGATCGATTATCCCCTTATTTCCTGTTACCATAACAATGGGAATATCCTTAAGGGCTGAAGACTTGCGAATTAAAGTACATAGTTGATAACCATCAACATTAGGCATTCCTATATCCAACAAAATTAGATCGGGACGAATTGAATTAATCTTCATCAACGCCTTCATGGAGTCTTGGATTAAGGTAACTTGAAAATCTTCTCGTCCTAGATAACTGCTAATAATACTCAGCATCGATTCGCTATCATCAATACATACAATCTTCCATGTTTTGGCGGATTGACTTTTGAAAGCTTGCGAAATGTTGGCGATATCATCCCCTGAGCTAACTTCATCAACAAAAGTTTCCGACAGTTGCGTGATATTTTCCTGCTCAGCTTCGGGAGCTAGATAGTAGGTATGGGGCAGCATGTCAAAGGGTGATAAGGGATCCCTTAACAGGATCGCACCATCACTAATGAGGATACTGAGCTGCTTGGCGATCGCTAAAGGATCCTTCGATAGTAATGCTCCCAATTGACAAAAGTTAAATCCCCGTAAAATGCGTCCAAGGCGCTGGACAGTTTCAGGAGACATGCTCTTTTCGGCGGTTGACTGACTAACTAAATACGGGCATTGGTAAGGAGAACGAATCGTCGGTCCAAGGCTGTACCATGCTTTTAGACGCTGATTAACAACTTCGACAATGCGATCGATCGATAAACTGCAATAGGTCTGTTGCAGGAAATGCTCGTAATAAATATCGTTAAAGTTGCCATTGGGTAAGCAGAGGAATGATTCCACTACTTCTTGGATGATCCGCGCCACTAATTTACCAGCCATCGGCTTGGGCAGGTAGTTCTCATCTACGAGCCAAAGAATGGCTAGGTATTCAACACAAAGCATTTCGCTCGTAACTTTGTATTTTGCCTTTTCGGGCGATGGATCGTCAAACATTAGCCGCAGTTGCGATCGCAGTTTATCGTTCAGGGAGGGGACTTCTCGGCTGAGCGATCTTAAATGTCTTTCTAGACGCTCAAAACTATCTAAGGAGTGTGAAGCGTACACCAATTTACCGCGTACTATATAAAATGACCAACGAACGCGATCGCGGACAAAATAAACGCATCCATCTCTGCTTAATTCCAAACTTTTTAAAAGTTCGCGAGCAGATTGTTTTTTGTCTTGACTTACATCGTCTATATGAATGTCAGAACACATCATAGTAATTACTACCAATTGTTAAGTTCGGAATTGATATCGAAATCACACACCTTAGGAATGTTTTGATTTTACGAATGAAGCCTTAAGCTTTTTAGCTCTTGAATTATTGAAATTATCTTACCCCCGTAAAATCCTTATCGGTCAGCAAAAAGTAGTAGATCGTTTTGGAATAATCCCCAATCCCTTACATTTGGCTTCACAAGCGTTATTAATGCTAACTACGCTGGATGAATTATATTAACTTAAGCCAGTTGCTTAAGTATTTAGCTTAATTAAAGATATTGAAAATGATATTTTTCAGTATCTCTCAGCTAAGCCAGCTAAGCCAGCTATTTAAATTAAAGCCCAAAATCTCAGAAATCAAGCGCAATAACTTCTTAATATCTCTTAATGGCTCACTTGTGATGTATCGTTAATTCCCTTATGGATTATTAAAGCATAGTCTGATCGCAAATGGAATAAAGTTCTTACAGATCAACCATATTTAAGCAATATTTAATAGCTATTAATAACTTTATTAATCCCCTAAATACACCTGTCAACTTACCCAATTACTTTCAAGAAATTAAATTATTTCATATTTTATTTACACAAATGCTTTTGATCTAGATCACTTCTTGATGTGATTTCTTATCCTAGTTTTTGCCTGCTCCCAAGCTTGCAAATATTAGCATAGCTGGAGATTTTTATGTATTATTTATATGTAGTATCTATAAAACGATTTTAAAGAAGCTTTTATCTTATGTAATTTTTATAAAAATGGTTTTAAGCTGTGTCACTTTTTTTGTCAAAACTTTTACCGCTGTTCTTTTACCCATTGGGTTTATCGATTCTTTTAATATTGATTGCCTTAGTAATTTTTTTAGGGCGAAACAAACGATCGCGCAATGCGAGCAATGTCACTTCTCAGGCAACCTTCAAACTATTCACGAAAAAGAAGATAATTGCAGCTTTACTCGGCACTGCTTTAACAGTTTTATGCTTGGGCAGTAATGAATTTCTCTCTCAGTTGTTAGTGCGATCGCTAGAATGGCAATATTTGCCCAAAAGTAATTTACCGCAAGTTGAAGCAATTGTGGTCTTGGGTGGTGGTACTCGTCCGCGCCTATCCCCACGACCTTGGTATGAAGTTAATGAAGCGGGCGATCGGATTTTGTACGGTTCGTTGCTATATAAGCAGGGTCATGCGCCCTTACTAGTGGTAACGGGAGGTCGAGCCGAATGGTATGGCGAAGGTGGTAATCCTGAATCCGAAGATATGGCGGCGATCGCTGAATTTGTGGGAGTACCGAGTCAAGCCATCATCCAAGAGTCGCAGTCTTTGAATACCCGTGAGAATGCGGTGAATACAAAACAGATCTTAAGTAAAAGAGGAATCAATCAAATATTATTAGTAACCTCTGCTCTGCATATGCCGCGATCGATGGAAATATTTCGTAAAGTTGGATTTGAATGCATTGCTGCACCGACAGACTTTTTAGCAGTCCAGCATGAAAACAATAAGGGTTGGGCATCAATTTTAGATCTTTTACCTAGCGCGGAGGCTCTTAAAAATACAACCAACGCAATTAAAGAATATATCGGATTATTTATTTATCAAATGGTAGGTTGGGCTTAGCAAATCCCTATAATAACAATTCACGAAAGTGTGACAACACTTTTGTGAATTAAAAACTAAACCTCGTAAGAGTTTTCAAGTTATAGCTGTCGCCAAATGTAATAGGACATAAACCCCAAGAATTGATTGGCGGCGCTTCGCGCCGCCAATCAATTCTTGGGGTTTGATTCGTCCTAGGTCAAGTGACTGTAGCTATAAGAAATGGCGTAGCCATTTCTTAACTTGGTATAAGTACTTGTGTACGTGATGGCTCTCTGATTAAATAAGCCGTAGTAATATTCAAAAAATTTATAAATCTTTATGAGCAGGGGCAAAGGCAAAAGTAGCAGCAGCACGAACACGATTTGGATCGTGCTGGGATTAGCTGCCCTCGGAACTGGGATGGGCGCGGCAATCGCCTCGCGACTTGTGAGCTATCGTCCTAATGCCGTTGCTGATGATGTGCCTGCATCCTCCTTAGGAGAAACGGCTAAAGGTTCGGCATCCTTTTGTCAATACAATGCTCTAGAGTCGGTGACGGCTTCCCTGTATCAGGTAAGGGCGATCAATGCGATCGCTAATGATCCCTTGCCAACCCTATCAAGTTTGGGCGGTAGCCTCAATGCCGATCTGATCGCCAGCTTTACTCCTGCCCCTTTCCCCCAAATTAGCGATCGCGCCCGTGCAGCCAAAATCCCGATCATCATGTATCACGACATTTCGTCGGTAAAAGATGTTGATTGGGATGTGACTCCTGAGGATCTCGAAAAACATTTTCAAATGTTGCAAGACGGAGGCTATACCCCGATCACAATGGATCGACTGGTAAGCTATCTGCGTACGGGGGGACAACTACCAGAAAAGCCTGTATTGCTTACCTTTGATGACAATTATTTGGGGCAATATAAATATGCATTCCCATTATTAAAGAAATATAACTATCCTGCGGTATGGTCAGTGCATACCCGTTTTGTGGGGACGGGTGGGAAAAAGCCTAAGGCAACATGGGATCAGCTAAGGGAAATGCAAAAAAGCGGCTTGATCACCGTGGCATCCCATACCGTAAATCATCTCAATATGAAAAATCTGAGTGATGCGGAAATTGATCGCGAAGTACTGGAATCCAAAAAAGTACTTGAAAAAGAATTAGGAATTACCATCGATTACTTTACCTATCCTGAAGGGGACTTTACCGAACGGGCAAAGGATAAAGTCAAGGATGTGGGCTATAAAGCGGCACTTTCCATGAGTCTCGATCCGCGCCAAGAGCGATCGGCAAATGAATCGGAGGATTTACTTTCGATTATGCGTTTCGGTCAATCGCGATTTAGCGAAGCGATCGAGCAAGCATCAGGAGGAACAGCCTCAAATCAGATGGCGCTATTGCCAAACGTAAGTAATGGTTCTATCGATTTCACTACTCCCGTGGAAAAACGTAAAGTTACCATTGACGGGTTGTCCCTCACCTTGGTATATGGGGGCAAAGCTGTCACCGCCCATGCGGACAAGCGGGCTCAGGTTGCGGAGATCATGTCCATGACCCCTAATGCGATCGCCGCCGTGGATGGCGGCTTTTTCTCCCTAGAACGCATCGATGGAAATACGATGATCGGCCCCGTCATGAGTCAGTTTTCCAGCAATTCAGGCATTTTCAACACTGGTAATAAGGGTGAAAACCCACTTTTGAATGGTCGACCTCTAGTTTTGATCGGACCAACTTCTGTCAAATTTATCCCCTTTAATGCCGCTAAGCATACTTCCCTAGAGGCTGTGCGATCGGAGATGTCCGATGTAACCGATGCTTTTGTTGCGGCTGGTTGGCTCGTGCGCGATGGTAAGCCTCAATCCGCCGAATCCTTTGGCAGACTTTACGGGTTTGATGCTAGTCGCGATCGCGCGTTTTGGGGAATTGACCGTTCGGGAAGACCTGTAATTGGCGTAACTATGGAAATGATCGATTCTGTCGGTTTGGGCAAAATCTTAGCCAAGGGAGGTTTACAGGATGTGGTTATGCTGGATTCAGGAGCTAGTGCCTCTCTTGCCTATCGAGGTAAATCTGTCATGGCGTACGAACCAAGACCCGTACCCCATATTGTCGCTTTATTACCGCCCGATCCTGTCCGTACTGAAACGGCAGATAAACCTAATTGTCCCGTCAGTTTCAATCCTCAGAATTAAAACCCAAAAGAAGATTGGCGCGCACTTCGTGCGCGCCAATCTTCTT
>NZ_ALWB01000056.1 GCF_000332215.1 Pseudanabaena biceps PCC 7429 | reverse complement strand
GGCGCACGCTGCGCGTGCGCCGCAGATTTTAGATCTGGATTTTAATTATGCTGAGGTACTTAAAATATGGCAGATTTATTAAAAAAACTTACAAGTGGCGATCGCCTTTGGCTGAAGTACTGTTTTAGTCCTTGTTTTAATCCTTGTAAATTTGCGATCGCATCGTACAAATATTTATGCAATGATAAAAGTACACAGAAAAAAGCCCACTGTTTCCAGCAGGCTTGGCATTTTTGTGTTGAGTGCGGATATCTTAAATCATTTTGCGGTCAAAGATATTAAGTTTTTTGCCAGTTTAAATGATTTTTTTGCGATCGCCAGTCGCAATGCCTCCAAAAGCCCATTAGCAGGACTGACTGCTAATGGGCTTAACCTAATCACAGATTTTGCAATCCTGATATGCCTGAAGAAGCCAAACTCCAATCTCCTCAAGACGCAGCCCCATCACCTTTTAAAAATCTCACAGGAGCCGCAATCTCTGCGACGATTGCCACTGGGCTTTACTCATTTACCAATATGGTGGCGCATAAGCTTGCGACAGCTCCATTACAGACGACAAATACCCTCGCCAATAGATTGGCTACTCTCGTACGTACGCTGCTATTAGCGATCGGTTCAGGCGCAACAATGATTTTTGCAGCGATCGCCTTGGGGTTAGTATTACTCACCATTAAGCAAGTTTTTACTACTATCTTTCGGAAACCTCAAGCATAAATAGCCTCGCCAAGCGCCATCTAGCATATCTTCTAGCATATCTAGCTGTCGTCGTTCTAATACCAATTCACGAAAGTGTGACAACACTTTCGTGAATTAAAACCCAAACCCAGTAAGGGTTTTCAAAGCTCAAAATGGCTACGCCATTTTGAGCTTTGGTATAACCTATTTGTTGGTGCTAAATTAGATAGTTAATCAAGGGAGATCTACATATGCCAACACTCATTGGAATTTTGGTAACAGTCGCTTATGTATTTGGAGTTGTGAAATTTTTACAAGGTTTTCGACGTACCGACTTTTCTGGCAATCAAATTGGACTAGCGTTACTTTGGCCAGTTCTCTTTGCCATGAATGGCAATTACCGTAAAAATTTTTTCAAAGCGCTTAAAGGCTCCTAATGACTTGGTGGAAACGACTCAGAGCCAATCCTCTTGCTTGGATTGGCATTATCATTTTGACGTTTTTTTACGCTGCGGCTTTATTTGCTGATTTCATGACCCCTTACGGTGTTAATGAATCCGTTAAAAATGGTGCTTTACTCCCGCCAACACAAATATATTGGCACGATCGCCAAGGGCAGTATATTGGCGCTCACGTCTATCCCACGACTCAGGGCAAGGTCGATATGGAGACAGGCGATCGAGCCCTGATCGTTGATTACACCCAGCCCTCCCAGATCCAGCTCTTTAAAGCAGGACATTTGTTTAACACCAGTAACGCGCCCCTTAATCTACTGGGAACCGATGAACAGGGGCGCGACCAATTAACACGACTTCTGCATGGCGGTAGAATTAGCCTGTTAATTGGCTTTATCGGTACAATTATTTCCTATACCATTGGTTGCCTTGTCGGGGGTATTTCTGGATATATTGGCGGATGGCTCGATGTAGTCTTAATGCGCTTTGTTGAAGTTCTGATGTCAGTGCCTTCAATTTATCTGTTAGTAGCATTAGCTGCAATTTTGCCGCCTCAAATCAGTAATACTCAAAGATTCGCATTAATTATCGCTATAATTTCGTTTGTGTCATGGTCAGGTTTAGCAAGAATAATTCGTGGACAAGTATTGTCTATCAAAGAACAAACTTTCATTTTGGCGGCTCGTGCGTCGGGAGCCAGCCCATTACGAATTATTATCAAGCATGTTTTACCCCAGACCATCACATTTATCATCATTTCGGCAACCCTCGATATCCCCCGATTTATAGTCGTAGAGGCAGTCTTAAGCCTTGTGGGACTCGGAATTCAGCCTCCCGATCCCTCATGGGGTAATATGCTGTCTTTGTCCACCAATGCCTCGATTGTCATTCTTCAACCTTGGCTAGTGTGGGCTTCAGCATTAGCAATCGTATTGACGGTGCTATCATTTAATCTCTTGGGTGATAGTTTACGCGATGCCCTTGACCCAAAAAACATTAGGCAATAGACTTTTCACAAAAACGTCCTGATAGTCTTAAAAAATATATCGCCAAAATGCTTAGGCAATTAGGTAGTATGAGACTAGGATTTAGGCTATTTTGTATTGTTTGTGACGGGTTTTTGCTCTTTCGTCATGTCAATCTGAAAGTCAGCATCAGCAAAATAGGAGTATATTCAGCGTGCAGTACTTAGCGGAACTTCAAAAAACTCAAGCAGCTTTTGGATTAGGTGGTAATTCTTCAATCCGTTTGTTAGCACGTAATACGGGTGAAAATGTTTGGCAGCCGATTACGAACGAGCAAGTTTTACCAATTCAAGATTCAAGCCAAGCAAAAGATTTTAAAGATGGTCAGATGGTAATTGCCGAAGTTACGGGCAGTAACCAAGTGCAAAGCGTGCAAGACGCTTCTAGAAAGATTGTCAATATTTTGCAAGCCTTTTCGCGATCGCAGGATAAGTATAAAGCTGCTGAAGAAGAAGTTGAACAGTGGAAGCAATCTCTTAATTTTCAAAGTCAAGTACTGCACCGCCGCGAGCAAGAATTAGAGCAAAAGGAATTAGAACTAGAACATCTCGATGCGAGAAAGCAAGAAATCGAAGAGTTAGAGGCCAAGCTGGCTAAAGAACGTAGCGAAATTGAAAATGTAAGAGCAGGCATTGAAACCGAACGTGGTCAGTTTGAAGCTAAGGCCGCAGCCTTAACGGTCGAGCAAGCCGAAAATATCAAAGCTCTAATCTCTCAATTATCAACAAATTTTACAAATCCAGATTCCCTAAGAAATAAGGTTCATAGTGCTCTTGATTTAATAAATAAACGCCAAGAGGTACTCACGGAATTTTGGCAAGGTTTAGACGGGCTCAAAAATGAGGCTGAGAAGCAAAAGGGAATTCTAGCCAAATCAACGGAGGAACTTAACAATCGTAAAAATCAATGGCAACAAACTCAAATTGCCCTAGCTGATGCTCAAGCGGAGTTAAAAGCGCAGCGTGGCATTCTCAAGCTACAAGAGAATAATATAGCGATGTCTAGGTTGCAGTTGGATGCCCAAATCGATCTATACGAGCAAACTTCTAATGCGATCGAGTCTTTGGGGGGACCAGGAAGCATAGAAGTATTGAGTCCCGAAGAAGAGAGTCGTTTACAGTCAATGACGATCGAAGAGTTGGAATCCACCATTAAGGCTCTGCAAGCAGATTTTGATCGATTAGTAAATTATGTTAGTGCCCAAGAAGATGAGTTAGCTGGACTAGAGGGCGAAATTGCTGACATCCAAAGTCAGGTAGAAACAGCCGATCAGTTCGCAAGAATAGAGCTAGAAAGTAATAAAGAGTTTGTCGAGGAACAATATAACCTGCTTGAGGAAAGCGTTTCAGGGATGAGACGTGGTATGCAGGAACGTTTGTCCGTATTAAATCAACAGAAGGCGATTCTAGATCGTCGTAAAGGGATTACCGTTGAAGAGAGTCCCGTTCAAAGCCTATTGCCTTTGCTTTCCCAAATTGAGGCGCAAAAAAATCGCCAAGAGCAAGAATTGATGAAGATGGAAAGTCAAATTGAGGCGGTGAGAAATTATACGCAGCAACAGCAAGAAGTCCTTGGCAAACAAACTCAAGATCATCTACAGCAAGAGCAAGCGATTCGTGCCTCCGAAGCCCAGCAGCAAGATCGGATTAGACTTGTTGCCGAGTTGCTAGGGCAAATTAGCGCTCAAGAAAAGCTTTTGCGTCCTGTGCAGGATATTGTAGACACTTTGCGACCTCAGTTAGAAGGGGCAATCCAAGACTTAGGAAATATGTCCAATGGGAATAACTCTGCACAGGTATTAGCCGATTTACAATCAACTATTCAGAGTTTAGTTGCTTCCTAAAAAAAATTAATGGGGCAGTATTTACTTATCGCTCCACGAATTCTAAATTTGTTTCTAAAAAGGCAAGTGGCGGCGCTTAGCGCCGCCACTTGCCTTTTAGGGTTTGGTTCTCTTTTACTACTACAAAATCAAGCCCCAAGGAGGGAATGGCGGCGCTTAGCGCCGCCATTCCCTCCTTGGGGCTTAGGATTACATTGGGGCAGATTGATTTAATCTTCGATTTTAATCGAGATAATTTTATCGCCACGACGGATAGCTTGAGCTACTTCTGTATCTTCGGTATAACCAAAAGCTGCATATTGCCCATCTAAGAAAGATGCATCACCAAGGGTAATGAAAAATTGGCTAGTGGCACTATTGGGATCGTTAGTGCGTGCCATGGAGAATACGCCCGCCTTATTGTGCTTAATCACTGGCTTTTTTCCGCCAGTTAAAATTTTGCCAATGGTTGCTTCGCTGTCACCTTCGGCAAAAATTTCCAATTTGATGCGATCGCCCGAACCGCCAGTCCCATTACCAAGCGGATCGCCACCTTGGATCACAAATCCTGGTTCGACGCGATGAAAAGTTAGCCCATCATAAAAGCCGTGCTTAGATAGATCTACGAAATTTTTGACAGTGATCGGAGCGTGCAGATCGTCTAACTCAGCACGAATTGTTCCTTTATCGGTCTCTATTACTGCACGAATCATAAGTAAGCTTACCAGAAAGTTTTTGACAATTTAAAAGCAGCTTAAAGTATAGCAATCGTCAAGGTGTTTCAAATATATCGATATGCTTAAAGTCTGGGCAAAGTAGGGGCAATTCATGAATTGCTCAGACTTTTGTTTAGTATGATGGAGTTTATAGATCGGCTTTGAGGATCGTACGGATTATGGATAGCAATAATTTGCTCAAGCAATTACTCATGCTTGGTGTCGGCACAACTTCCCTTGTTTTAGAAAAAATCAAAGAAGCCAGTGAAGATTGGGTCAAAGATGGCAAAATCGATCCCGATCAAGCCTCCGAAATTCTCAACGATATTGCCAGCCGTCTCAAATCAGAACAGGGAAATTTGGAAACTTTAATTCAACGCCAGATTCGCAATGTCATGCAAGATTTGGGAGTGCCGCGTCAAAATGAGATGGATGAACTGCGTGGGCGGATCGATCGCCTAGAGCGTCAGGTACGAGAATTAGAAAATAAACAGTGGCGCTAATTAATGAATGATGCGGGAATTCTGTATTTGGTGGGAACACCGATCGGTAATCTAGAGGATATGACTTTTCGGGCGATCGCCACGTTAAAACAGGTTGATTTAATCGCTGCCGAAGATACCAGACATACGGGCAAGCTACTACATCACTTTGGTATTGATACGCCGCAAACTAGCTATCACGAGCATAATGCCCATAAGCGCGTCCCCGAATTGGTGGAAAAATTATTGCAAGGAATGACGATCGCTTTGGTCACCGATGCAGGGATGCCTGCGATTTCCGATCCTGGAGTAGAACTTGTTCAAGGCTGTATCGCTTCAGGAGTAAAGGTGATTCCGATTCCCGTCGTTACCGCAGGAATCGCCGCCCTAACCGTTTCTGGCTTTGCCACGCAGCATTTTGGCTTTGATGGATTTTTGCCAATTGACAAGAAAGAACGGCGCGATCGCTTAGAAATTTTGCGTTTAGAAACCCGTACGATGATTCTCTACGAAGCCCCACATCGGTTATTACGCACCCTTGAGGATTTAGCAGAGAGTTTTGGCAAAAACAGACGGATCGCGATTGCGAGGGAACTAACGAAGCTCCATGAAGAGTTTTGGCGGGGCTCGATCGCAGGGGCGATCGATTATTTTACCGATCGCGCCCCGAAAGGGGAATTTACCCTAGTGATCGAGGGAGCAGAACCCAGCTTTAAAAAATCTTGGACAGAAGAAATAATTATCAAAGAATTACAGAATCTGATCGACTCAGGTATTTCGCGATCGGAAGCTAGCCGTCAACTGGCGGAACTCGCAGAATTACCGCGTCGGCAAATTTACCAGTTAGCCCTGACCCTGCCATAGCTCTACCGCTAGCAATAGGTCTAAACTTTTATTGCACAGCATGAATAACTTTTAGCTCTAGATTTATGCTATCTGTTGAGGAATAGTCAGATTAATCTAGAGGTTCTATGCTGAGCAGATTGTCAGAACAGAAAATGCATGTCATTAAGGTAGTTCTTGCGGTTGGTTGGCTGCTATTGATATTGACTCTTTTTTACGATCCACTCTCTTTTTACCTCACTGATCCTAGTAATCTCCATAGTCCTTTTAGGATCGATCCCAATAGATATTTAGATCCCTCCCAATGCGTGAAGGTTCAAGGTATTTGTCAACCAGAAAATCCCTATGGCATGGGGGCAAGAATATTTTGGTCGATCATTATTCCTGCGGGGTTATTAACGATTTTTGTATTTGGACATGAGGTATGGCGACGCATTTGTCCATTATCGTTCTTTTCGCAAATACCCCGTGCTTTGGGGATTCAGCGCAAACAAAAGATCACTTCTGCTAATGGCAAAACCCGTTATCAGTTGTTTAGCGTCGATAAAAATTCTTGGTTAGGGAAAAATCATTTATACCTCCAATTTGGTTTGTTTTTTTTAGGGATAAATATTCGCATTCTTTTTGTGAATTCCGATCGCCTAGCCCTAGGGATATTCTTTATTTTGACGATTTTGGCAGCAATCTCCGTCGGTTATCTCTTTGCGGGTAAGAGTTGGTGTCAATATTTTTGTCCAATGGCTCCAGTTCAGGTCGTATTTACAGGAACCCGAGGGCTACTAGACAGTCAGTCGCACTTAGGTCAAAAATTGGGTGTTACGCAGTCCATGTGCCGCGAATTTGATAAATCCACGGGCAAAGAAAAAAGTGCTTGTGTTGCTTGTCAAAATCCTTGTATTGATATTGACTCTGAGCGAGCTTATTGGGAACAAATTGAACGTCCAGATCGCAGGCTCCTCTATTATGGATATCTGGGGCTAGTATTTGGCTTTTTCTTCTATTACTTTCTCTATGCTGGTAACTGGGATTATTTGTACTCTGGTATTTGGAGCCATGAAGAAGGACAAATCAGTAGAATTTTTGGGGCAGGTTTTTATATTTTCAATCAAGCCATCCCCATTCCTAAGATTATTGCCGCGCCCTTGACTTTAGCAACATTTGGTTTTGGTACTTATATATTGGGAGGGGTTTCCGAAAATATTTATCGTCAATATTTGCAAAAGAAAGGCAAAAAACTCACCAACGACCAAATCCTACATCGAATTTTTACAGTTTTTACGGTCATTGCTTGGAACGTATTTTGGATATTTATCAGTCGCCCCGCACCGCTCGAGCGTCTGCTGACTGGTTTTACAGTCTTAGTAAGTGGATTGTGGTTTGCCCAAACTTTTTGGCGTACTTCTGAGCAGTATGAAAGGGAAGGATTAGCCAATAAACTACGCCGCCAGTTAGAAAAACTTGGCATCGATATGTCCAAGTTTGTCCAACGTGGTACGGATGAACTTAAACCTGATGAAGTGTATATTTTGGCGAAAGTGCTGCCTGAAGTAACTCGTGACCAACGGGATAAGGTATATCGTGGTGTATTGATCGAAGCTTTGGAAGATGGAATCATCAGTGCGACCGAAGAAAAACTCTTAAAGGAGCTTCGCAAAGAACTAGAAATCGATATCGACCAGCATTATTCGATGCTGGCGAGTTTGGGTATCGAGGATCCCACTCTCTTTAATCCAGACAAACAATTTACCCTAGAAAAACGTTTGCGTTTGGATGCCTATCGCAACAATTTAGAGTTTTTGATTTTCGATTTAGTTGATAGTGGGGTTCCTATCAGCGAAGCCTTAGAGCGTAAAAAATCTCGAATTGATTCGTTAAAGCAGGAATATCGGATTAGTGAAGAAGAAGAAGAACTAATTGCGGCTGAAATCTTGGGTGAGGCAGGAAGTTTATTTAATAATGCTCAGCAGTTACTAGAAAGCTTGCGTGACATCCATTCTCAGGTAATGAACCTAGAAGATTTGCCTACCGATCCTCAAAGTTCGGTATATCAATTGCTCCGCAATATTCTTTTCGATCGCGAAAAAATTGTTATCAATAAGTTGATGTCTATTATTGAAGTATTAGGCGATCGCCCAATGGTTGCCCAGATTGTCAGAGCGATCGATTTACTTACCCCTACTTGCTTCAGGCAAGTTTTAGACCAAAAGCGCAACGAACGGCTATGGTCAGATCGTTTTAATGAAAATGTGATTAGTTGGCTTGCCCAGTCCCATGATGGCGAAATTTCTGCAACGAAAACCTTACCTGAAGATATAACTGCAAGCCTAATCAGTGTTTTAGAAAGATTTTTGCATGAGGATATTGAGCCATTGGTGCAGGCTCTAAGCTTAGAGGCTCTGCGTAAACTGGATGTTGAAAAAGCTCAACGGGCTGCGGTGGAAATACGGCAAAAAGGTATAGATGCTACTTCAATTTTGGCAGAAACAGCCGATGCTATTGCCAACAATGCTAACAATTCATCCGATCGCAAAATCTTAACTACCCTTGAGAAAACCCTTTATTTATTTGAAACTAGATTTTTCCATCACATTAATATCAACACATTAATTGAAATTGCTCGATATTGTGAGGAAAAAAGTTTTATGCAGGGAGAAGTGCTCTGTCGGGCTGGCGATGTTAGCAATGAGTTACTAATTATTATCGATGGTCAAGTCGATGTAATCATGCAGCAGGAAGATGGATCTAGCAAGGTGGTCAATCGCTGTTCTCACGGAGAAACGATTGGAGAATTGGGCGTTTTAACCCAAACTAATCGTTCGGCTACAGTTATTGCGGAAAGTGGTGAAGCTAGTGTGTTGACGCTCAGCGATCGCAATCTTGACTATTTGTTAAAACGCAATCCTTTGTTGTCGAGTACTCTTTTATCCATTGTGAGCAGTCGCTTGCAAAGAATTCTCGGACAAGTTCAATAAGTTTTGCTTAGGACATAAAGCGCTTTGCGCTCAAAACCAAACCAAGAAAACTTTTGAAAGCGTTGCAAAGCAACGCTTTCAAAAGTTTTCTTGTGGTTCGTTTGATCGATAATAGCTGTAAAGCCCAAAAGATGAATGGCGGCGCAAAGCGCCGCCATTCATCTTTTGGGCTTGATACCAATTCAAAAAATGGCAACGCCATTTTTTTGAATTGGTATTATTTCCTACGACGCAAAAATGTTAAAAGCTTCTCAAAACCTATGGGTAATGGGGCAATATTGGTAATTATGTCACCTGAAACGGGGTGCGTAAAAGTAAGCTTCCATGCATGAAGTGCTTGTCCTGCCAGATACTGCGATGTTTCTTTATTGGGATATCCATATATAGGGTCGCCTGCGATCGCCCAACCCATATAGGCGGAATGCACCCGAATTTGATGGGTACGCCCTGTCTCTAGGTCGAATTTTACGAGGGTGTAATTTCCTAAACGTTCCTTAATTTGCCAATGGGTAATCGCTTTACGACCATCTTCAACCACTGCCATTTTTTTGCGATCGCTTTTATGCCGAGCGATCGCCGCATCAACTATTCCCGACTCGCTTTTAGGAACACCGCGCACAATGCCTAAATACTCGCGTCTTGCCGTTTTAGCTTGAATCTGGGCTTGTAAATCCTGATGGGCGCGATCGTTTTTTGCTACTACCATCGCGCCACTAGTATCTTTATCTAAGCGGTGAACGATTCCTGGTCGCTGAGTTCCATTTATCCCCGAAAGCTCTTGACAATGCGCTAAGAGAGCATTAACTAACGTTCCATCACTATGCCCTGCCGCAGGATGCACTACCAGTCCCGCAGGTTTATTAATTACGATTAAATGTTCGTCTTCGTAGAGAACCTCTAAGGGAATCTCTTGCGCCACAATATCAAGGGCGACTGAGGCAGGAGTAATTAACTGAATGCGATCGCCTGCTTTGATTAAATTCTTTTTGTTATCGCAGAGAATATCGTTAATGGTGACATAGCCCTCATCAATTAACGATTGAATGCGCGATCGCGATAGCTCGATCAGGTGTTGAGATAAAAAGAGATCGATCCGCTGGGACTTTTCTAAATGCGCTGGAACTTCGATCAAGTTAAGATGCTCTTTTGTAGAAGTAATTTCTGAATCCATAAACATCAAGGTTGTATATTCCAATCATTATAATTTTTGATATTGCCAATCATGAAAAAGGTTCTCATTTTGGGCGGTACTGGTGATGCTGTTAAACTCGCCGCTAAACTGGACAGTATCGCTGAAATCGAAGTAATTAGCTCGCTGGCAGGTCGGACAAACAAACCAGTGGCTTTAGTTGGTCAAGTCCGTATTGGTGGGTTTGGGGGTGTCGAAGGGCTAGCCAATTATTTACAGGACAATGCGATTGATTTTCTCATTGATGCCACACATCCCTGTGCGGGGCAAATAACCTGTAATGCTGCGCTCGCCGCTCGGAAGGTCAATATTCCGCACCTCATGCTAGTGCGTCCGCAATGGCAAAAAACAGAGGGCGATCGCTGGATCGAGGTAGAAAGCGTTGAAGCTGCCGCCAAAGCGATTCCCGCTTCTGTGCATCGTGTATTTATTACATCAGGCAGACAGCAACTGGAGCCATTTTTACAGCGATCACTTATTTACCCAGAGATGTGGTACTTGATTCGGTCGATCGATCCGCCCGATCTCAAGCTACCCAATAGCCAAGTCTTGCTCGATCGCGGTCCATTTAGTTTAGAGCGAGAACGACAATTACTACAGGATCTGCGGATTCAGGCGATCGTCAGCAAAAATAGTGGTGGCGAAGCAACCTATGCCAAGGTTATTGCGGCAAGGGAGCTAGGGCTACCGATTATTATGGTGCAACGTCCCGTCATGCCTGAAGGTAACAAGGTTACATCGATCACCGAAGCGATTACGTGGTTATGTCAGTTCTAAAAATCTAAGGTTAATATGATCACGAAGATGATCACGAAGATGATCACAAAGATGATCACAAAGCGAAGTTAAAGATACTAGCGCTAGCTATAATTAATGAAATTTGATCTAAATAATAAATCCAATTATAAAAGGATATAGCGATTGATATGGGGCGATTAGGCGTTTTACTGCTGAACCTTGGTGGACCAGACAAACTAGAGGATGTCCGCCCTTTTTTGTATAACTTATTTTCTGACCCAGAAATTATTCGCTTGCCTTCACCATTATTGCAAGCTCCCCTAGCTTGGTTAATCTCAACTCTAAGGGCTAAAAAATCTCAGGAAAACTACAAAAAGATTGGTGGCGGTTCACCACTAAGGCGTATTACTGAAGCTCAAGGACAAGCTTTGCGATCGCAACTTCAGCAAAACGGACGGGATGTTAGTGTATATATCGGAATGCGCTACTGGCATCCCTTCACCGAAGAGGCGATCGCCCAAATTAAGCGAGATAATATCGAAGAATTAGTAGTTTTGCCTTTATATCCACAGTTTTCGATCAGCACGACGGGATCTAGCTTTCGCCTATTAGATCGCATTTGGAAAGTCGATCCCGATCTTCAAAAAATTAAATATACCGTTGTACCTTCTTGGTATGACAACTCAGGTTATTTACAAGCGATGGCAAATCTGATCGCCACCGAACTAGATCGCGTTAAGAATCCTAGCGCCGCTCATATATTTTTCAGCGCTCACGGCGTGCCTGTTAGCTATATCGAAGAAGCAGGTGATCCTTACCAAAAGGAAATTGAAGCCTGTGCCGCACTGATCATGCAAAGGCTCAATCGGACCAATCCCTATACCCTCGCCTACCAAAGTCGAGTTGGTCCCGTCGAGTGGCTACAGCCCTATACCGATGTCGCGATCGAAGAACTCGCCCAACAGGGGGTAAAAGAACTAGTCGTCGTTCCGATTAGCTTTGTCTCCGAGCATATCGAGACCCTCGAAGAAATCGATATGGAATATCGGGAAATCGCCGAACATGCTGGCATTGAAACCTTTGCCCGAGTTCCTGCCCCCGATACCGATCCCACTTTCATTCAAGCCTTAGCCGATGTAGTGGTAAAGGCCCTAAACGATCGCCCCAAGCTCTTCTCTGAAACCATCCAACCGCAAAAAAATACCAAACTTTATCCTCAAGAGCGGTGGGAATGGGGAATGACCCAGTCTGCCGAAGTATGGAATGGTCGTTTAGCTATGCTCGGCTTCTTGATCTTGCTCCTAGAACTATGGCTAGGGCGAGCACAAATTCTGCAATAAAAAAAGGGCGCATAGCGCCCTTTTTTTATTGCTTAAAAACTAAAAACCTAGAGGAGATTAGCTAGCTACTTATACCAATTCACAAAAGTGTTGTCACACTTTTGTGAATTGAAAACCAAACCTAGTAAGGGTTTGAAAAACTAAAAATGGCTACGCCATTTTTAGTTTTGGTATTAATTAGCTCGCAGCATTAGATTCGCGACGGACAGAAACATTCGCTTTGGGTTCGCCTTTGATTTTAGAAACTACGGAATTCCAGCCAAACTTGGTCAAAGCAACAAACCAGTTACCTTCTAGCTCGCGGAACATCGCCATATTCATATGGAATGAAGCATTAGCTTCATCAACAATGCGCTCAGCAGTAGCGGCATCCACTGGCAAAGTATCAAGGGCTTCACGGTAGCGCTTTTTGAATTCACCATGATTGCGAATATCGTTGAACTCATAGAAAGCAGTCCCATTGCCATCTTGTAAGCCCATGGACTCCTTCGCAATTTTCTTGAGAATCTGACCACCAGACAGATCGCCCATATAGCGGGTATAGGCATGAGCGACCAGCAGCACGGGATCATTAGCCGAAATCTCACGAATACGCGCAAGGTACTTTTCGCAAGCAGGTGTAGGCTTGAACTCTTCGCGCCAGTTGGAGCCGAAGTAAAATAGCATGTCAAGTTCGAGACTCTTTTCGCGCCACAATTCGCGGTAGTAGAGTTTGCTGAGTACTGGATCGTTCTTGTGAGCTTCAAACTCTTCTTCGATCGCCTTATAAACGAAGTAAAGGTTGCCGACGAGTCTGCTATAGGCGGTCTTGTTAACTACACCCTTCAAAAAGCATTTAATAAAATCCGTACTCTCAGCCGCAGAATGAGATTTTTGTGTGCCGACACGCAAAAGTGTTGCTAAACCTTGACTCATGGGTTCTCCTAAACTTTTTTAATTAAAAATGGGATCGTCATTATGGCTAGACAAGGCTTGGCACCTGCTAGCCTAAATTTAAAATTAGTAGTAAAAACAGCAATAAAAGAAATTATCGAACTATATGCTGGGATAGACTAGTTAAGTTAATCAAGATAATTATGTGGTAGTCAAAAGCAGCGATCGCGGCTGTAGGCTTAAATCATCAGCATTTGACATAAGTTTCAATTATATAAGTCAAACCATAGAAAAATTTCTAGTCTGTAACAAATTTTCATCTACCATCACGCCCATATAATGTAGTCAGCATCTCCTAATTTGGATCGGGTATTAAAGCCGATCGCTTTAAATTAGAATTTAGTCAAGCTAGCTTGAAGAGGTAATAAATTTTGGTTTTAAGCGGATACGAATACCTACTGGTATTCATCATCGTTTGTACATTAGTGCCGTTATCGGGACTAGCATTATCAGCTCTGTTAAGCCCAAAACAGTCAGGAGCAGCAGGTCGTACCACTTACGAATCTGGATGCGAACCAATTGGGGGAGCATGGATACAGTTTAATATTCGTTATTATATGTTCGCGCTTGCCTTCGTTATCTTTGACGTAGAAACGGTATTTTTATACCCTTGGGCGATCGCTTTTAGCAAACTAGGTTTACTTGCCTTTGTTGAAGCATTAATTTTTATTAGCATTCTCGTATTAGGTCTAGTCTACGCTTGGAGAAAAGGAGCCTTAGAATGGTCATGAAATCCGAAAACGTTGGTCTGGACTTTACCATTGAAGAGCAGACCCAACGCCTCATCAATCCAGCCTCAACGCCACAAGTCACCCAAGACTTATCTAATAATGTCGTCTTGACCACTCTCAATGACCTCTATAACTGGTCGAGAATGTCTAGCCTTTGGCCAATGCTCTACGGTACGAGCTGTTGCTTTATCGAATTTGCCGCGATGATTGGCTCTAGATTTGACTTTGATCGCTTTGGACTGCTTCCCCGTTCGAGCCCTCGTCAAGCTGACTTGATTATCACCGCAGGTACGGTCACCATGAAGATGGCTCCTGCATTGGTAAGACTCTACGAGCAAATGCAAGAACCAAAGTATGTAATTGCTATGGGCGCTTGCACGATTACAGGTGGAATGTTCAGTACTGACTCGTATACCACAGTAAGAGGCGTTGATAAGTTAATTCCTGTGGATGTATATATCCCTGGTTGCCCTCCTCGTCCTGAAGCAATTATGGATGCCATCATCAAGCTTCGTAAGAAGATTGGTACAGAAGGTTTTCAAGAAAGAGCTAACCTCAATCGCACCCATCGTTACTATGCTGTCAAGCATGAAATGAAGGTTGTTAACCCAATCCTCACAGGACAATACTTAGAAATGCCCAGTCGGATTGCTCCACCCAAGGAATTGGTCGAATCTGGCATTCCTTTACCTGCATTACAAATGGCTCAGAAGGAGGTAGAAACCGTTGGCAGATAATGAAACTAACAGTTCAGAGCAAGCAGCATTAGTCACAACGGAAGTAACCGCTCCCGTTTCGGAATGGCTGACTAATAATGGCTTTGAGCATGAATTTTTGGGATTAGATAAGCAAGGCGTACCCATCCTTAAAATCGATCGCCAATTTTTACTACCTTTCTCGACGGCTCTCTATGCCTATGGCTTTAACTACTTGATGATGCAATGTGGTTATGATGCTGGGGCAGGCGATAGCCTAGTAAGTGTTTACCATTTAGGTAAGCTCAGCGATGAGGGGATTAATAAAAGCGATCGCCTTGAAGAAGTCCGCATCAAGGTATTTCTCCCTCGCGCCGATCCACGCTGTCCATCGGTCTACTGGATCTGGAAAACTGCGGATTGGCAAGAGCGCGAAACCTTCGATATGTACGGCATCATCTACGAAGGACATCCCAATCTCAAACGCATTCTCATGCCCGAAGACTGGATTGGCTATCCCATGCGCAAGGATTACGTCACACCAGACTTTTACGAGTTACAGGACGCATATTAAAAAGAAAGCACCCAATGGGTGCTTTCTTTTTCAATGACTACAGTACAACATTAGCCCGTACCCATTTCCGAAATTCCCTTAAGGTTGCACTCTCTCCTAAAGTTAAACGTTGTTGCACATATTCCACGATGATCGTGGCAGGTAAATCAGGAAAAGCTAAACTTTTCTCAATCGGTTTATATTCTCCATTCTCTAATGCTAGAAATTCTAAACTATAGCTATCATAGCGCCAGACTTCAGGCACGCCGAGTAAGGCATATATCGGCAAACGGCGATCGCTAGGATTGGTAATATCTACTTCTAAAACTAAGTCAGGTGGCGGATCTTGCCCGACAATCACATTCTCTTGAGCGCGAATCATTAACTCGTTTTTGAGATAATAGCAAGAATCTGGTTCGCCACCTATTTTTAATTCAGGTATTTTCATCAGCAAAGAACCTAGACACCGCATATCAATTTCTAGTTCATCGACATAGACCGTTAGTAATCTGTCAAAAAAACGACTGCTACCTTCGTGGAGTGAGAGGGGGGACATAATTTCTAGAGTGCCATTGAGGTAATGAAATAAAGTGTTGCGGCGATCGCCTACATCGGCAAGTAAATTTTCAAAAGTATGCCAACCAACGTTATGTAAGATCACGCGATCTTCTGCTATTGGTCTGATTTGATTGCAAATCGAATCTGAAGATGAAGTAATGGGTTTACTAAATGCTGTGGCAGTCATCGTAATTTCCTATGGGTTTCATTTTCTTGTTTTTGTCAATAGTTGCAGATCTCAATTTTTCTGCTATTTCCCTAATTTACATCAGACAACTTTCTAATTCAGGATATTTAGAAAATAAGCTGTCAATACTGGCAAGCTTTGCGCCATTTAGCCATAGCCAAATATGGGTATTGAGAACGATTATTTCAGACATTCCCAATCCTCTTCATCGACAATGGGGCTGACGATATCGCCTAAGATTGTCACTTTGCCAGCCATGTCGGGGATGGGAAAACGGCGTTTTATTTGAGGTTTGTTTTTTTCGAGGATAGTGACGATAATTCGTGCTGAGGTGATTTCTGGCTGCTCGGAAAGCCATTTAATTTGTCCGTTTTCATAGGTTGTTTCATAACTTTTGAGCATGGTTGTTTATCTCCTTAAGGTGTTTTCAAATTCTTTTTTTGATCTTAGATTAGATAATGTAGGCGATCGCTTTCTTCTTGCTGTTTCCTCGCTGCAAGTTCATTATAGGTAATTCTAGAAAACGAATGCTAGTATAAATATTACCTAAAATTAAGCCGTAACGTGTCCAGATATGACGCTAAGTTGGAATGAGATCAAGCAAAGGGCGATCGCCTTTTCTAAGGAGTGGGAAAATGAGACTTCAGAGAAGTCAGAATCTCAAACTTTCTGGAATGACTTTTTTAGTGTGTTTGGCATTTCACGGCGGCGGGTGGGGAGTTTTGAGCTATCAATCAAAAAGGCAGATAACAGGCAAGGCTTTATTGATTTGCTTTGGAAAGGGACGATTTTGGTCGAGCATAAGTCTAGGGGCAAGGACTTAGACAAGGCGACACAACAAGCTAAGGATTATTTTCCAAATTTAAAAGAGCATGAGTTACCCAAATATATTTTGGTGTCGGATTTCCAGAAATTCAGGCTCTATGATCTGGATACGGATGTTAATCATGAGTTTGAGCTGAAAGATTTTGTAAATCATGTGCATCTATTCGGCTTTATGGCGGGATATGAGAAACGGGTTTATAAGGATGAAGATCCTGTCAATATTGCGGCGGCGGAATTGATGGGGAAGTTGCATGATCACCTGAAGGAGATTGGTTATACTGGACATGACTTAGAGGTGTATCTAGTCAGGCTGTTGTTTTGTATGTTTGCTGATGATACGGGGATTTTTAACAAGGGAATTTTTTGGGAATATATCGATCTGCATACGAAGGAAGATGGCAGCGATTTGGCGATGCATATTGCTTCTATTTTCCATGTGTTAAATACGCCTCCTGAGCGAAGGTTAAAGAATTTAGATGAGAATTTAGCACAGTTCCCCTATGTGAATGGGAAGTTGTTTGAGGAGACTGTACAACCTGCGGCGTTTGATAAGCAGATGCGGGAAATGTTACTGGAGGCTTGTGCGTTTGATTGGGGTAAGATTTCACCTGCAATTTTTGGGTCGATGTTTCAGGCGGTGATGAATCAGACGGAACGGCGAAATTTGGGGGCGCATTACACTTCTGAGAAGAATATCCAAAAGTTGATTAAGCCGCTTTTTTTGGATGATCTTTATACTGAATTTGAGAAGGTAAAGGGTAATCGCAATAGGTTAAACGAGTTACATCAGAAGATTGCGAATTTGCATTTTCTCGATCCTGCCTGTGGCTGCGGTAATTTTTTGATTATCACTTATCGGGAGTTGCGCGATTTAGAGATTTTAATTTTGTTGGAGTTGAATAAGAGTGGGCAATTGGTGACGGATATTAGCTCAATTATTCAAGTGGATGTGGATCAGTTTGCGGGGATTGAGTATGATGAGTTTGCGGTGCGGGTGGCTGAGGTGGCGATGTGGTTGATCGATCATCAGATGAATGTGAAGGTAAGTAATGAGTTTGGGCAGTATTTTGTGCGGTTGCCTCTGAAGAATGCAGCGAAGATTGTGCATGGTAATTCGTTACAGATTGATTGGAGATCTTGTTCCCCTCCTTCAAAGGAGGGGTTAGGGGTGGTTCCGAGAGTATCTACAACTTCTTCTAGCTTTTCTATGCAAGGCGAACGTGTAAGAACCACCCCTAGCCCCTCCTTGAGAGGAGGGGGACAGGAGTTAGGAGGGGGACAGGAGTTAGGAGGGGGACAAGTTCCTTATAAGGCGATTAGTAATCTTGCTAGTAAAAAGGAGTTTCGGCGCGAGTTACGGAATAATGCGACTCCTGCGGAGATGGCTTTGTGGAAAGCTTTGCAGGGCAAGCAGTTGGATGGGTTTAAGTTTAGAAGACAGCATTCAATTGGTAATTATATTTTGGATTTCTTTTGTCCGACTGCTAATTTGGCGATCGAGTTGGATGGTGGTCAGCATTTTACGCAGGAGGGGAAGGAATATGATGCAATTAGGGATGAATTTTTATGGAGTGTCGGCATTACGGTGTTGCGATATGCCAATAATTTGATTTTTGAGAATTTAGAGGGGGTATTGGAGGATGTTAGGGAGCATTTAAGAAGCTCTTCTAGTGACTCCTTGAAAGGAGAGAGCGTAAGAACCTCCCCTAGCCCCTCCTTGAAAGGAGGGGAACAAGAGAATGAATCTATCTCCCCTCCTTCCAAGGAGGGGCAGGGGGTGGTCTTTGACTATATTTTAGGGAATCCGCCTTTTGTAGGTAAGCATTTGCAAAATTCTGAGCAAAAGTCAGATATGGAGATAATTTTTGCTGGTGTGAATGGGGCTGGTGTATTGGATTATGTTTGCGCTTGGTACTTGAAAGCATCTCAATATCTAAATTCTTGTCCCCCTCCTTCCAAGGAGGGGCTAGGGGAGGTCAAATGCGCTTTCGTTAGCACCAGTTCCATATCTCAAGGTGAGCAAGTTGGGATTCTCTGGCAAGAGCTTTACAATCGATACAAGATTAAAATTCATTTTGCTCATCGGACTTTTAGTTGGAGTAATGAGGCTAAAGGTAATGCGGCTGTGCATTGTGTGATTATTGGCTTTGGGTTGCGAGATATTGAAAACAAAAAGATTTTTGATTATGCAGATATCAAGGGTGAACCAACAGAGAGAAAGGTTAGAAATATTAATCCATACCTAGCTGAAGGTAATGATTTAGTGATTTTGAAAAGAACTAAGCCGATTTGTAATGTCCCATCAATGTTAGCTGGGAATAAGGCTATAGATGGTGGAAACTTGATTTTTAGCGATCAAGAGAAATATAAATTTATTCAAGAAGAGCCTTTATCCGCTAAGTATTTTAAGCAATTCATTGGCTCAGAAGAGTTTATCAATGGAAAAAGTCGATGGTGTCTTTGGTTAGTTAATACACAACCACAGGAATTAAAGAAAATGCCCTTGGTGATGAAGAGAATTGAAAATATAAGACAGATAAGATTAGCGAGTCCTGATAAGCAAGCTCGTTTTTTAGCAGACTATCCTACAACTTTTAGAGATAAACATAATCCAGATTCTGCAATTATTGTTCCATTAGTTTCTTCAGAGAATAGGAAATATGTACCTTTTGGATTTATTGATAAGACTATAGTGCCAAGCAATCTTTGCTCTTTTATTGCTGATTCTAGCTTTTATCTATTTGGTGTTCTCACTTCAGAAATGCACATGACTTGGGTGAGGTATGTATGTGGAAGGTTAGAAAGTCGTTTTCGCTATTCCAATACAATCGTTTACAACAACTATCCATTCCCTGAAAACGTCAGCGATAAACAAAAGCAAAAAGTTGAAGATGCGGCGCGGGTGGTTTTGACGGTGCGCGAGAAATACACCTCCCCTAGCCCCTCCTTGAAAGGAGGGGAACAAGAGAAGATTGAAGAAGAGGGACAAGAAGAAAAGGAGTCTAACTCCCCTCCTTTCAAGGAGGGGCAGGGGGAGGTCAAATCCAGCCTCGCCGATCTCTACGATCCCCTCACCATGCCGCCCGACTTGGTAAAAGCTCATCAAGCCCTAGACAAAGCCGTAGACCTCTGCTATCGTCCTCAGCCCTTCGTTAGCGAGCTAAACCGCATTGAGTATTTATTTAGCCTCTATGAAGCCCTAAGTGCGCCACTGCTCAAAGTTGAGAAGAAAAAACGGGTTAAGAAAAAAGAGTGAAGAAAATTAGTTTTCTAATCATCTAACAATCAAATGGAGTCACAATCATGCAAACATTACCTAAAATCGAAGAAACATTAATCGCAGTCATCAAAACCTTACCAATCGAAAAACAGCAAGCATTATTAGAATTTGCCGAATTTTTGCAAGCTAAGACAATACCTAAAAATCCAAGCAAAAGGATCAAAGGCTTATGGGCAAATGCAGATATTAACCTCACTGAAGAAGAACTCGCCGCAACTAGAAAAGAAATGTGGGCAAACTTCCCCAAGGATATTGAAATATGAGCGTTTTAGCTGACACCCACACAATTATTTGGTATCTGCGAAGTCCAGAGAAATTATCAGCAAATGCAGTGAACGCTCTTGATAATGCCTTAAACAATAGCGAATCAATTTTTATATCTGCAATTTCTCTTGTGGAAATGAATTATTTAGTTGAGAAAAATCGGATTCCCACAAGTTCACTAGAGCAACTTTTACAACTAATAGACGATCCACTTGTAAACTTATTCGTTGTCCCCTTAGATACCCCATTAGCTAGAGCTTTTACTCAAATCCCGCGTGAAATTGTTCCAGAAATGGGCGATCGCATTATCGCTGCAACCTCTCTATATCTCGATCTACCTCTAGTCACAAAAGACCATAAAATCAGAAACTTATCAAATATTCAGACAATTTGGTAGCTTTAAAAGCCGATGTAGTTAAGAGAGCGCTTGATATGGCGATCGCTAATCTATACCATTACTTTCAATAAGCAAAGGCGATCGCGTTCATGATTTATGTAAAACACGCGCTGCTCAGCGAGGGGCGATCTTGATCAATTGTTGAAGATAGGGGATTGCTTTTGGTAATGTCATGGCAATCATGATGATTTCCTCTAGCCTGAATTAAGGCTTTGATTAGAACAGTGATCTCTATAGGCTAACTTGGATTATATGGTTACAGACTTTTTGGCTTACAATCTTAAAATAACGAATTTGCAATTAACGAATAGAGGGTTGCAGTGATGACCTTAGCGATCGCCAATTCATCAAAACCAATGACCATCGAAGACTATCTAAATTATGACGATGGCACTGATACTCGGTATGAATTAGTGAATGGAGAATTAGTAGAAATGCCAACAGAATCTCTATTCAATTGCCAGATTGCTAAATTATTGATGTTTGAACTAGCAAAATATATTCCCGTTGTAAGGATATGTTTAAAGGATATAGAAATTGTTGTTAGTGGCAGTCGCGCAAAAATTAGGCGACCTGATTTGGCTGTACTCAGTGAAGATGGTTATCTAGCCCTATCAGAGCAACGGAGTAATACTGTCACCTATCAAATGCCTGCACCTATTTTAGTTGTTGAGGTGGTTTCTCCCAATCAAGAAAACAGGGATAGAGACTATCGTCACAAACGGACAGAATATGCGGCAAGAGGTATTAATGAGTATTGGATTATCGATCCTGAATTACAGCAAATTACGGTCTGTTTATGGGTAAACGGACAATATGAAGACATAGTTTATAAAGGTGCTATGCAAATTGTTTCAACGGTAGTTGCTGAATTTGCGCTGACTGCGAATGAAGTTTTGGATTTTGGACAGCTTAAGTAATGACGTTCACTGAATAATCTAGCGCTGCAAAACCGCGCTAGACTATTCACTAGTAAGTACTAAGCATAAGTAAACTTAAAACCTAGACGAGCGTACCGCCCGCTACGCGGGCGGTACGCTCTCTGGTTTTAGTTTTTAATTATGCCGAACTACTTAACTACTTAATAGTTGCGAGTTTTCATTTTGCCATAGACACAATGAAAACCGCCATAGCAGGAACCTCACATGGTTAAATACGATCATAATTTTCTACGCTCGAAGTACAAAATTGTAATCGTATCTACTTCAAATTGACATTATGTGTGGAATTGTTGGCTACATCGGACATCGCTCGGCAAATGAAGTTTTAATTTCAGGGCTACGCAAACTGGAATATCGCGGCTATGACTCCGCAGGCGTGGCAACAATTCCCCTAGGCGATCGCAGTTTGCATCGGGTGAGAGCAAAGGGCAAACTGATCCAGCTTGAAGAAAAATTAAACACTGACACTGCCCCATCAGCACCCATTGGCATCGGTCATACTCGCTGGGCAACCCACGGTAAACCTGAGGAACATAATGCCCACCCCCATACCAATAATCTGGGAAATTTGGCAGTTGTGCAAAACGGCATCGTTGAGAATTATCATCTTCTCCGCACAGAATTAAAAGAACTCGGTCATATTTTTGTCAGTGAAACTGATACCGAGGTGATTCCTCATATGATCGCTGAGTTTTTACTGCAACTAGAAAAGCAGGACAATATTATTCCCGACAACTCGCCTTCGGTTTTGTTTGAGGCAGTGCGTCTGACCGTGGCGAAGTTGCAAGGTGCTTATGCGATCGCCGTTATCCATGCCGATTATCCCGATGAATTAGTAGTGGTACGCCAACAGGCTCCCCTTGTCATTGGTATCGGTAAAGAAGAAAACTTCTGTGCCTCCGATACGCCTGCATTAGTTGCCTATACCCGTACTGTCATTCCCCTAGAAAATGGAGAAATCGCCAGACTGACAAGGGAATCGGTGCAAGTATATAACGCTAAAGGCGATCGCCTCCGTCGGACACCCCAGACCCTAAACTGGAACCCGACCATGGTCGAGAAGCAGGGCTTCAAACATTATATGCTCAAGGAAATTTACGAGCAACCAGGAGTGTTTAGGGCAGGGCTTGCCAGCTATATTAGCGAAAACGATCACCTTAAATTGGGGCTGCCTAAGGGGTTTGTTGAGCGGATTGAACGAGTAGAAATAATTGCTTGTGGAACCAGTTGGCACGCTTCTTTAGTCGGGAAGTATCTGCTCGAGCAGATTGCAGGTGTTCCCACTAGCGTTCAATATGCTTCTGAATATCGCTATTCACCACCACCTTCACTATCAAACACTTTAGTAATTGGCGTGACCCAATCGGGTGAAACTGCCGATACGCTTGCGGCGTTAGAATTGGCAAAATTAAGGGGCGATCGCTGCCTTGGCATTACAAATCGTGTTGAAAGTTCCATTGGGCGAATTGCGGATGCCGTAATCGATACTCAAGCAGGGATTGAAATTGGAGTGGCAGCTACGAAAACCTTTATTGCTCAGCTACTAATGTTCTATATACTTGCCCTAGAGTTTGGCATCACTAAGGGCAGTCTGTCATCGGAGCGATCGCAGGAATTAATTGACGGACTGCGCCAACTCCCTGCCTATATGGAAAGAATTCTTGAAAGCCAAGAGCGTTATATTGAGGAGCTTTCGCGTCAATTTACCCATACTAAAGATTTCATCTTCCTCGGTCGTGGTATCAATTTCCCGATCGCCCTTGAAGGTGCACTTAAACTCAAGGAAATTAGCTACATTCATGCCGAGGGCTATCCCGCAGGGGAAATGAAGCATGGACCGATCGCCCTCCTAGACGAAGATGTACCTGTTGTAGCGATCGCTACTCCTGGATCTGTGTACGAGAAAGTTCTTTCTAATTCTCAAGAGGCGAAAGCGAGGGATGCGAAATTGATTGGTGTGGCTCCTCTTGATGATCCTGCGGCGCATGAGGTGTTTGACTATATTTTGCCGATTCCTGTGGTTGATGAGATTTTCTCGCCAATTCTCACCGTGATCCCCTTGCAACTGCTGGCCTATCATGTGGCCGCACATCGCGGTTTAGATGTCGATCAACCCCGCAATCTTGCTAAATCTGTCACTGTAGAATAGTTAACCAACAACCAAGGTAGTGCTTAGCGCTGCCTTGGTTTGGAGTAAAAGTTATGCAATGGTTCGCCAAATTAGTAAATATTGCTGCTAATACAGTTACAGATTCTCTCTGGCAAGCAAATTGTCCGTTATGCAGGCGTTCTACGGATAGAATTCTATGTAAAGACTGCGATCGCCAAATCTCTGCTTGTCAATCACCAGAATTTTTGCAAGCGGATTATCCAATCTTACCCGATCTTCCACTGTATAGCTGGGGGATTTACGATGGAGCCTTGAAAAGAGCGATCGCCGCCTGTAAATATGGAAATCATCCTGCAATTATGGAAGCGATCGCCGAAAAAATTGCCGCCACATGGAAGCGATCGCCACATGCAAAAGAGTTTATCCAAAATCATAAAAAGCTATCGGTAATTCCCATCCCCCTCCATGCCAATAAATTAAAGTCTAGAGGCTTTAATCAAGCAGAAATTCTCGCTCATCGTTTTTGCGATCTGATCGCATGGCCCTGCCATCCCCAGTTTTTGCAAAGGGTCAAGGATACAAAAGCCCAGATGCAGACTAAAAGTATCACAGAAAGAGAACAGAACCTGTCTCACGCCTTTGCCGTTCCCCTGCTACACAGATCGCCACAGACAAATCCGCGATCGGTAATTTTAGTTGATGATATTTACACTACTGGCGCAACGATCCGTGAAGCGATCACCACCCTCGCCCACAGCAATCTTATCGTAAGAGCTGTAATTGTAATTTCGCGCCCCCAATTCAAAAAATAACGGCTAAAAGCTAACGACTAAAAGCTAACAGCTAACGGCTAAAAGCTAACAGCTAAAAGCTAACAGCTAAAAGCTAACAGCTAAAAGCTAATTATGCAGTTCCAGTTCCGATTTCATTCTTTCAAGAGTCATATTCATCTGATCGAACATCTGTTGCGGCGTAATTCCGAAATTACCAAGCTGATTTTCCAACTGCTTGAGAGTCATCTGCGCCATAAAGTCGTCGGACAATTCAAATCGCTTCATGAAAATTTTATAGCGATCCATCATCTCTTCCATTTTTTCGATGAAGAGGATTTTCCCCTCGCGATCGAATTTTCCATAACTACCACCAAGCTGCGTTAGGGCTTGATAATCTTGAAATAGATTGCGAGCTTCATGTTGAACGATCTCAGAATCAAAAAATGCCATTTTAATGCTCTGCTTTACTTATATCTCTCCTAATTTTACAGGCTAGCTAAGACTTACAGAAATTACCCGAAGTGGGGATATCACTATAAAACCCATCCTACTCCCTTCTCAGTCAAGAAATAGCGGGGCGAAGCCCCACACCGCTATTTCTTGACTTAACCCCTTCCCACCAAAGAAATAGACCTACAAAACCAAGAATTTAGTATTGCGGCGCGAAGCGCCGCAACGTCTAATTTTTCACTGGGAAGGGAGTAAGTCAACGTCGGTTCGGGGTAAGCTGGCAAATTTTAAAAGCCCAAAAGTAAAAGCCTTGCTACGCAAGGCTTTTACTTTTGGGCTTTGAGAAAGGGTTTGCGTAGCAAACCCTTTCTCAAAGCTCGTTTCAAATTATCCCGAACTCACGTTAAGGTAAGTAAGTGAGCTTAATTAAATATAAAATCCTAAACCCTGCGGCGTACGCCGCAGGGTTTAGATCTGGATTTTAATTATGCTGAGGTACTTATTCCTAAAAAGCAAAGGATTTATATGGTAAGGATGGGCAGCGCAAAGCGTTGCCCATCCTTACCTATTTAGCACTACCAAACTAGAAAATCACATTGCTGCTATCTGGTTCTTTATGCATCACTACAACTCATCCTTATACCTTACTTTTCCCGTTATCTTTTTATTCCAGCGTAACCGTCAATATTCCTACCGCCACAAGCCTTATTCTAGCGTTGCGTATTGTCATTAAGTGAAACTTATTGCAAATAGACTGGATTCTGAAAACCTTGCACAGAGAGGGTTTCAGAGATAACGGGAAAAGTAAGATCCTTATACCAAGTTAAGAAATGGCGTAGCCATTTCTTAACTTGGTATGACTAGGAAGGATTTTCCTACTTCATAGTGGGCTGCGTAGATTGCTTGGAGTTAATTGGTTTGGCATTATTTAAGTTTGCTTTGATAGGGCATTTGAGCTTTGGCATTGGTTCAACGATTTGATCTAACATGGACAATCGCTCACTTAGAGCCTCTGGATCATGGGGATGGGTATCAATCCATTGGGTATAGGCATCTAGAGCATCGTACCAGTAAAGATTTTGAGCAAAGATTCTGGCTTTATCTAAAGCCGTAGAATCATCTTTGATTTTGTCAGTGACAGATGCGTTAGTCTCTAATTTAACAATCGCTCTAGTGTTAATTTGATCGCCAAGGCTCTTATCTCCATACACAGACTGCGTGTAACGAATCTGCCATATGTAAGTCTTGCCCACTTGCAAAGGAGGTGCATTTTTGGGAAGTGTAAATCGATATAGCCCAGACTGTTTGTTAATAAGGCTTTCTGAGCGACTTCTAAAAATCATTTTGGCTTTAATGTCACTTCCCTCCCTCAAAATAAAATCTATATAAAAACTCTTATCGGTATTTGCTTCATTTATGGATTTATGGTCGATATGCCAATAAAAAGTAGGATAGGCGGCAATAGTTCTTGCTCCATCCTTAGGAGCCAATAGATCCAAATAAACAATATTTCTGAGATCTCCACATCTGGATTGCCCTACGGACGGTAGTTCTGGAACGATTCCTAGTCCGTAAACCCTAGGATGTGGGGTTTGGGATTGGGCGAAAGCTGGCGAACGGTAACTCATCTGATTAACAAGAGCGCCAAGAAGCGCGCTAAGAGAAGCGAGCCGAAAAAGTAATTGAGGAGTGTGCAATAGATTGCGCCAAATGTAAAGTTTCATCTCTACTTATTCCCTAACTATTTCCTAACTGTTTTCTAAGCACCTCAGCGTAATTAAAATCAGATCTAAAACCTGCGGCGCGCGGTGTGCGTGCGCCGCAGGTTTTAGGGTTTTATATTTAATTATGCCCATTTACTTATATCTTTCGTGCAATCACAAAAGTATGGACTCTCAAAAAAATTAAATCTTAAAAAATATTAGTCCCTAAAAAAATAATTCCTAGCGCGACAACTTATGATTAGTAACGCTCTTAAGGATATTTCTTATTTTAATTTCTCGTTTTTAATGTAAGTTATTTTAGAAATATCCCATCGATTATAGCGTTCCCGATCGCAGCTTTGTCCAGAGATCTTTATATTGCGTAAGTGTTGTGGGAGACAGGGGTAAAATCAATTCGCTTTTTGCGAGAATGTCTTGGGAGAAAAACTTGATGGGATCGGCTTTGACACTGTTGGGTACTTTGTCTAATGCACTTGATGGACTAACTGCATCAGTTAAGGATGTCAGTTGTATGGCGATTTCGGGGGTAAGACAAAAATTCATCCATGCGGTAGCGGCGATCGCCACTTCTCCCTTAGGAATGACCCAGATATCACTCCATAGGGCTGTCCCATCTTGGGGAATTACTACTTTGAGATTGGGATTTTGCTTTGCTGTCTTATACATATCGCTAGTCCAACCCACCGCAGCTAGGGTGTCGGTGTTCAGGAGAGATTGTAAATAGTTGTCGGAAGAATAGGTTAAAACTTGCGAGCTAAGACTCTTGAGATCTTGGATTAATGCGGTAAAAATATCTTTACGTTCGGCAAGATTATCTACTTGATAGGACTGCCCCATCTTTTTTAAGACAAGTCCGATGACTTCCCTTGCATCATCGGGTAAGGATAATTTTTGCTTTAGTTCGGGTCGCCAAAGGTCAGACCACTGAGTAATATCGAATTTCAATTTATCGCTGCGATAGGCGATCGCCGTTGCGCCCCAGCGATAGGGGACTCCCCATACCTGATTGTTGCGTGTGACGCTCTGCTGCCAGAAGGGAGAGAGCTTTTGCCATTGAGGGATTTTGTCTAGGAGATTTGGCGCGATCGGTTGAACCAAGGATTGTGCGATCGCAGGATCGAGCCAGCTATCACCGAGGCTAACTAGTTGCGGTACTTTCTCTTTAGCTAGGTTTGGCGAGTTTTGGAGCTCCTGCCAGAGCTTTGCGGGCAAACTTTCGGCTTTAAATTCCGTTTTTATTTGTGAAGCCGATTCAAATTGACTAATTAATTTGCTCGGAATCGCTCCCAGTAAACCTAGTACTCTTAAGCGATCGCTTCGATCGAAAGGATTTGACCATTGGCATCCCCCTAGTCCTGCGATCGTCGCTCCGCTTAAAACGAGAAACTTACGTCTGTCCATTCATCTTGTACATATTGCTGTCGCCAAGTATATCAGGACATAAAACCCAAAAGAGAGATGCCGCGCTTTGCGCGGCATCTCTCTTTTGCAAAGGATAGGTGATTAATAAATAACGTCAGTTCGGGTTAAGATGGCAAAGTTTAAAAGCCCAAAAGTAAAAGCCTTGCTAAGCAAGGCTTTTACTTTTGGG
>NZ_ALWB01000055.1 GCF_000332215.1 Pseudanabaena biceps PCC 7429 | reverse complement strand
GACATTAAATTCAAATTGCTGATTGAAATTACTCATAGAGCTATAGCGATCCTAAATGAGCCGAGAGAGGCTCCGACTCCGCGCCGCCAAAGTGTACCGATGGTTAAGCACCGATGGTTGAGCGAAGTCGAAGCCCCATTTTCTTGTAAGTAGTTAGACCCAGAAGAGCGTACCGCCCGCGTAGCGGGCGGTACGCTCTTTTAGGTTTTAAATCATGTTTAACTGCTTAATTAGAATAAAATAAAAATAAATTTTTCCAGATAGATATGCAAAGGCGACATCTATACATTTTGTCTGTATGTGCAACGGTTTGCTTGTTTGGACTAGAGGTTAAGTCTGCAAAAATCTTTAATTCGCGTACCGACAAAATACCTAGTCCTGCGGAAATGTCTCAAATTGCGGATTCGTTAAGCCCTGAAGAAATCTCGCAACTAGAAGTCGATGACGTACTGCGCGATCGCCTCCGCTTCGATCCGCAATGGCAAGAAATCGCTCAAGCTATCCATCAAGATATTATTCAGACAAAATGGGGGCGAGATCCTGTTAAAAATCCTGCTTGGAAGCGTTATGGAGCAAAAGCTTATCCTTTACTGAGCTACTATGCCAGTTTCGGAGATGAAACTCGACAAAAGTATGGTATCGAAGGTATTCGCAGCCTCGGCAAACCATATACGACTCTATGGTTGCAAGAACAAATTAAACGAAGGATAAATTATGCTAGTGGCTCTGAATTGAGAAGATATTTTTATAACGAATTATTATTTGATAATGGGTTCTGGGAGATGGATTTTGGTTTAAACAATCCCAAGCTAAAAGAAGAGTTTATTGCTCTAGCCAAGGCTAACTTAGGAGACAAAAGGTCGCTTGAGTATTACAGCCAGTTTAATTATGATTTTTTAGTTAGTCTACTAGGGAATGCCTATTTTGATAGCGAATATGATCCTCATGAATATTATAAAGAAAAGAATTTTACTGATCTTTCAGAATGGATAAAGTTCGAGCAGTTGCAACAACCGACAGAAAAACAAATAAACGAGGCGATCGCATTTTATCGAAAACTATCAATCGATGACCGTGAGCATATTTTAGTTGAGCGTCTTGGCAGAATTGAGGCTGGAAAGATTACGCCTTTCGGTCTTGATTTTTTTCGTGCTTTAGCGGATGAACCAGCCACTAATGAAAAAGCTAAAGATCGCATCTGGGCGATCGCCGAATTAGACCGTCATGGAGATGAACAAGGCTCAGAAATCCTTCAAGGTATTTTGGATAACGATCTAATTCAGCTTGTTTACCTAACCAAAGTTGGTGACTATGATAGATCTTCAAGCAAAGAAGTCCATGCTAATTTTCTGATTTTAGGAATAGTGGAAAAATATCCACAATCAAAATTTGTCCAAGGCTGTCGTGAGTATGGCGATTTGACGGGACGTTCTTATTTCGGTCGTCAGAAGCGCAATCAAGAAATCCTTGATCGCAATGCAAAAATGACTGCTCAAGAGCGCGTCAACGCATGGCAAGACTGGCTCAATCGGCATGGAGATCATCTAGGAGCAGACGATGCCTCCTACCATCTCGCTGTAAGTTTGCAAGACAATAATGACATTGTTGGAGCCATGCGCGTCTGGCTCAGAATTATGGCACAACCGATGGGCGATCGCGATGCTCTTTATCTCGCTTTCCCACATATTCGTACTTTGCTGGATGTTGGTTTGTCCATCGACCAACTGCAAACCCTTTTACAAGAAACAGAAAATCAATCTTTTGCGCCTCTTTTGCAATATGTGATCGCCATCCAATATGCGCGATCGCAAAACTATGCCAAAGCTTTAGAAATATCTGCCAATGTGCAAATAGAAACATTTTCTGATCGCATTCTCGATGCTTACTACTATCCGAGAGGTCGTTGGCAGAAAAGATCTTCCGCCAAGCACGATCTGGTAGAAATTTTCAAGCAAGAAGTGCAATCCATGCTCAGCGAACAAAAGCTACGCTGGCAAAAGCTCCATCAATGGCAAATCGAAAATACGCCTGAGTCTCGATATCGAATTGCTTCAGATTGGGCAGGTAAAGGCGGATGGAAAAACGGGTATTTGCCAATTTGGAATGGTCGTCGCGTTTATGCGTTACCGACCGAAGAATGGGATTGTAAAAAATGGTGGGTATGCGATCCAACAAAACGCAATAATTCAGAGATGTTAGCCAGCTATCAAGGCAGTAGTCAAAATGCGATCGCCATTTCCCTCTATCAGCAACTACTTGAAGACAAGAGCATCCCCACCGCCATCCGTGAAAAAACCCTTTACATGGTTGCTATGACTTTGCTCAACCAATTGGAAAACCATCCTCTTTCAGAAACTATTCGCATCCATCCGCCCGCAGGAGTGTTAGCCCGTCAGCAATTGCAACATCCTCACGTAGATAGAGGTAACTACTACGCTAATGAAGAATACAAACGTATAGATGAAAGCATTCGCTCTGACTACCAAAAACGGATTGATGAGATTATCGCTGAGTTACAAACTAAGTTTCCTCAAAGCAGGTATATAGGCGATCTCCTATTTTCTAGCTCCTTTCTCAGCGACCAACCTCATTATTTGCAAACAATACTGGAGAGATATCCGAATAGCGATCGCGCTGCTGAGGCAAAGTTTCTACTAGGGTTAAAAAAATGGCAACTGGTAAGAGAAACGATGCTTTATATGAAGCCTTACTTCTAAGAAAATAGATAATGGTGAGAATTCTTTCTAAACTATTGCGAGTTCTCTCAAAACGTGATAGAACGGAATGACGAGTTTCTTCTATCATAAGTAAAAGTATGAGGAAACAAACTAATCAAATCAACTAACATTAATTCTCTTGGTTCCCGTAATATGACTATAGATCTACCTGTAACCCTACAGCCAGAAGGTTTTGGCGCGACTTTACAAGCTTTGCATAGCAGTTTGAAAGGCTTCCTATCTGAATATGAAGATAAAGTTGCTCAAGCCCGTGCCCAACTCGCTCACGTTGAAGCCCTCCTTGGAACCTTACCCGCCGAAGCTCCTAAAGCTAAGGCTAAAAAGAAAGAAGTTGCTGTTGCTCCCGTTGCTGCTCCCGTTGTAATTGCTGAAGTTCCACCTGCCCCCACTAAAGGTCGCAAGCCCAAAGCCATCATTCAACCCGAAGCAGCCCCCGTCGCTACACCTGCTGCCAAAGGAAGAGGAAGAGGACATCGTCGTGGTTCTTTGACAACTCGTCCTGCTTACGAAGGACTGACATTGACAGAAGCGATCGAAAAGATTTTGAATGAGCGTCAAGGTCAAGCCGTTAATGCTGATGATGTAGTAAATATCCTTTACGGTGATTTGACTGAAACGGTATTCCGCGTTGCTAAGGAGCGAGTCACCAAAAACCTTTCTAAGGGCAAGGGTGAAAATAGATGGAAGCGTGTTCCTAACCAACTTGGTTACTATACCCTGTCTCTAGAAACCTTAAAAACAGTTCCAACCTCAACGATTAAAAGAGGTAGAGCCGCATCGGTCAAGGTCGAAGAGCCTAAAAAGACACCTGTAGCTAAGGCAACCAAGGCTCCTAAAGCTACTAAAGTTGCTGTTGCTCCCAAAGCAACTAAGGCACCTAAAGCAACCAAGGCTGCACCTAAAGCAACCGCTCCTGCAAAAGTAGCTCCTAAGGCTACAAAGAAGGCAGAAGTAGAAGCACCTAAAGCAGCACAGCCCAAGAAATCTGGTCGTTTGAGTTCCTTAGTCATGCGTCCTCTATATCAAGGCAACACCTTGACCGATGCGATCGAGAAGGTATTGCAAGAGCGTAAAGGTGAGTTTGTTAATGCTGATAGCGTTGTCAAAGCTCTGTATGGCGATCTCTCCGTAGAAAATTTCCGTCAAGCCAAGGATCGCGTTACCAAGAACCTATCCAAGGGTAAATTGGATGGCAAGTGGGAGAGAGTTCCTAATCAACTAGGCTACTACACTCTATCGATGTCCGCAGTCAAAGCGTAAACAGTTCGATCAAGATGATTTCCATGATAATTTCCTTATGGCGCTTTGTCACTGGAACTTGAAATTATCAAAACTTCGTTCTTAGACAAAAAATAAAGACTCGCTTTGCGAGTCTTTATTTTTTTGCTTGTGTTAGGCGTAACCATAGGTTAGAATACCAAACGGGAGAGATGGCAGAGTGGTCGAATGCGTTCGACTTGAAATCGAATGTTGTGAAAGCAACCGAGGGTTCGAATCCCTCTCTCTCCGTATATACTACCTTCCCAGTCAATAAATAGAGGTGCGGGGCGAAGCCCCGCACCTCTATTTATTGGTTTCATACCAATTCCCAAAAGTGTTGTCACACTTTCGTGAATTAAAAAGCAAGCCTAGGAAGGGTTTTCAAAGCTCAAAATGGCTACGCCATTTTGAGCTTTGGTATTAAATGTCTATTTCTTTAGTGGGAAGAGAGTAAGAATCCGCAAAGCAAAAAAAACTGCCAAACGGCAGTTTTTTTTGCTTTATTCTTTTTCGAGCTTGACAGCAACTTTATCTTCGGTAATTGGTACAAGGACGGGGGATTCTGAGGCGGATTGGAGATTGGAGTGATTCGGCTTAGGGGGCTGAGGATGATTTGGGCTGCGCCAATTACTAATTCTTTCCTTGAGCCAAAAGAATGCTGGTGGAGCCGCAAACCAGAGCAAAATACCACTTAAAATAATCGAGCTAATTCTGACAACTCCAGAGACTAGGGTTTCTAAAGGAATTAAAGTACCTGCATAGTAGGCTACGCCTGTCGTAACTGTTCCCCAAACTAATGCACCCGTAGCATTAAAAAATAGGAAACGCGAGTAGGACATCCCCGATAATCCTGCCATTGGTCCAGCAAAAATTCGCAAGATGGCGATAAATCTGCCAAAAAATACGGCTCGATCAGCGCTACTGCGAAATTTCTCGCGGGCGATCGCAATTTCATCGGTGGGCATCCGAAATAACTTACCGACTTTTTCTAGGGCGGGTAATCCACCCCAGCGTCCCAGCCAGTAGCCCGCGCTGTCTCCTAAAATCGCCCCTGCAACGGCACTTAACAAAAGCAATGGATAGCGCAATTCACCATTACCAGCCAGAAATCCACCGACTAGGGTGATCGTTTCTCCTGGTAAGGGGATACCCGCATTCTCAAGCATGATGCCGAAGAAAACAATCCAGTATCCATACTGCTGTATCCATTCTTGAATAATTTCTAACGAAAAAAACTCAAAATGCATGAGTTATGACTCAAAATTTAGTTGGTTAAAAGGTTTGTGAAAAATTGTTACTTTTTGTATCATTATAGTCGAAATAGTCGAATCTAAGTCAAAAAGAGACGTTATGGTAAGCGCTCTGACTTTTTTCGACTCTATAATCAAACTTATAAATTGATGGATATGGCATTAACTGGACAAGCTGTAATGCATTGTTCGCAGACAACACAGCGCGATCGCAAAAAGTTGAGTTGAAAGGTTTTAGAATCGAGGGTAAGGGCTTCCGTAGGGCATACACCTGTGCAAAGACCACAATCGACGCAGGTAGTATCGTCAATTACAATTTCCCGCCCATGTAATGAAACCTCAATATCCTGCGATCGCATCCAGTCTAGGGCTTCTTCGAGCTGATCGATGTCACCAGATAGCTCTAGCACCATTTTGCCGACTTTATTGGGGGCAACCTGAGCGCGAATGATATTTGCGGCAATATTAAAATCCTTGGCAAGCCGATAGGTAATCGGTATGCTGATAGCTCGTTTGGGAAAGGTAAGATTAACTCTTTTTTTCATAATTGGTGTTTTTGGGAAATTCCCGCCCTAATAAACCAGCAGTACTAGTTATGATTATGAAACCAATTTTGATGTTTTCACCATCAAATCTGAACCAAGCCCAAAAAGTAGAAGTTGTCACACTTTCGTGAATTGGTATAAGTCAAGAAATCAAACCCAATAGAGAACTGCGGTGCTTTGCACCGCAGTTCTCTATTGGGTTTGACTATAGCTATAAGTAGCTATAAGTAGCTGGGTGCAATTAAATATAAAACCAAAAACCTGTGGCGTAGGCGCAGATTGCACCACAGGTTGTTAATCTGGATTTTAATTATGCCTAGCCGCTTAATAAACAGTTAAATAGGACAAAAGCTGATAGACTTACGAAGACTTTTTTGCTTGCTGAAATCAACTAGCAGATAGGGATATGGGCAAAATATTTATTTCCGCAGGTCAGGGTGGTTTTGAAGGGTCATTTCGCGATCGCTGCGAGATGGCGGGTGGAACGATGGAAACCAGTGAATTAGCTGCCACAAGAGATTTAGTGGTTGCTGAATTACGATCGCGCGGAATTGCGATCGTCATACCTAGCGATGACCTCAATTTAGAAGAAACAATCGCTTGGATTAATGCCAGAGCCACATCTCAGGATGTCGCGTTGTCTCTACAAATTGATATCGCTAATGCAACGGAATTACGCGGTACAACGGCCTACTACATTACCAATAATGCTTTGCGCAAGCGCCAAGCTGAGATTCTTACCAATGCCTTAACCAAGCGTGTACCTGAAATTACCAATCGTGGGGCAAAGGCAGACACGATCGCGAGTATTGGTAGTTTAAGTTTTTGTCGCCAAATTACAATTCCTTCTATTTTGTTGGAAGTAATTTTTGGCAACAATTCTCAAGATCGACTGTTGATGCAAACAAGACGACGAGACTATGCGATCGGCATTGCCGATGGTTTACAAACATGGATTAATGAAACGGCGACAACAATTCCCGTTTTCAGTCCTGCAAATCGTCCTACCCCAATTCAGCCCGTAACCTATCCAGAGATTAGTATCAATCTCAATGGTCAGGGCTATGAAGAAAAAGGAATTCTCGTTGCAGGAAATGTCTTTGTCCCTGCCGATCTGGTCGATCGGCTCGGTTTTAATCTCAGTCAAATCCCTCTATCTTGTTGCCTGCGTTATCAAAGCATCGTCTATGTACAGGCGATCGCTTTACGCGAACTCAATACTTCTGTCTCATGGGACAGTACAACTCGGACTCTTTCTCTCAAAACGATCTTTAAGGTTTTTGTTGGGCAAATCGATCAAATCATGGGTGTGGGCAATGCATCGGAAGTCCAGCTACTGATGTTTCTCAAAAACAATAACGAATCTGCGCTCACTGATTATGGTGACTTACCCCATTTGTATCGAGAGGAAGCCGAGATTGAAGGAGTGAATCACGATATTGCCTTTTGTCAGATGTGCGTGGAAACCAGTTTTTTGCGATTTGGTAGGGGGATTGAACCCGATCAAAATAATTTTGCGAGTTTAGGAGCGATCGCTAATTCCAAGCCCAATATGGGTGCAAGTTTTGCCGATCGGCGGACAGGTGTGAGAGCCCATATTCAGCATCTCAAGGCCTATGCCAGTAATGCGCCCCTCTTCAAACCCGTAGTTGCGCCAAGATTCCATTTAGTGGCTAGAGGAGTTGCCCCAGTTTTACATCAATTAACTGGACGCTGGGCGATCGATCCGCTCTACGATCGCAAAATCATTGCCCTCATCCGTCGCCTTTACGAATCCGCAGGTATTTTTTAGGTAGTCTTAAAAATCCCATAATCTGTAGCGCACGCTGCGCGTGCGCTACAGATTATGGGATTTTTAATTATGCCCAGCTACTTATAACAGCGTAAAAACGAGATGAGTTGCGGCGCGAAGCGCCGCAACTCATCTTTAAGCAAACCTTTCGTTGCTAAAAATAGGTAAAGATAGGCGGCGCTTTGCGCCGCCTATCTTTACCTATTTTTAGCTTTCTCGATCGCTTCAATTAGAGCTCTCGCTTCGATCGCTCCTTCAGATTTTTGGAATTGCCAAGGATAGGGCATTTTACCGCTTAAAACCATGCGGATACCGAGAGGGAAAATGCTCAATAGCCCTTTGAGATCGCGGAAGTTATCGCCAACGACCCGCACACCAAATTTGCTTTCATCAATCCAGCCATCCTCTTTGACAAGATCGACCATTGTGTGGCGATGGCGTTGAGCGGTAGATTCTGGCAGATCGGGATTGGCAAGAATTTCATGTTTAATTTGGGAAATCCGATCTAGGGGTTGCACTTCCACAGGACAGACTTCGTTACAGTTATAGCAGCGCGTACAGTCCCAGACAAATCCTGATTCGTTATATTTTTGGATTCGTTCCTCAGTGCGATCGTCGCGGTTATCCGCCATGATTCGATAGGCTTTGGCTAAGGCATGGGGACCAACGAAGCGATCGCTGATCGCAGCAGTGTTACATTCGGAATAGCAGGAACCGCACAGAATACAATTAGCGGCCGCTTGGAGCTTGGCTCTTTGTTCGGGAGTTTGCAAAAATTCAGTTTTGCTAATTTGCCGTGATGCAGTGGAGACATAGGGATCGACCTTGGCGAGGTTATCCCAAAATTTAGTCATGTCCACGATCAAGTCTTTAATGACAGGAAGATTTTGCATCGGTTCGATTACCAATTCAGTATCATTCTCTCCCATCACTTCGCCGATCTGCTTCTGACAAGCCAAGCCCGATTGCCCATTGATCCGCATCGAGCAAGATCCGCAAATGGCATTGCGACAGTTGCGCCGAAAACCAATGGAGCCATCCTGTTCGTTCTGAATTTTGATTAAGGCATCGAGTACTGTAGTGCGATCGGGATCGGCTTCGATATGAAAGATTTGATAGGTGGGCTCGCTATGGCGCGATGTTTGGCGGCGAAGCTTGACTGTAATATTCACGGTAATATTCATGATTGATTTTCGTGATCGGGCTTTCGCGATCAGGCTTTCGCGATCGGGCTTTCGCGATCAGGCTTTCGCGATCAGGCTTTGTGCATTCAGTTTAACTTTAAACTATACGACTTAGAAACTATACGACTTAGAAACTCTCCGACTAGATATAACGAACCACAAAGAATGATCGGCTCGTTATCTCGATCCTGTCCTCCATCCTCAAAAGCAGCCTCTAGTCCTAACTCTAAACTAGGATAAAATTTGGGAGAATGCAAAGGATTACTCTTGGGAAAACCCTTGAATATAGAAGTTGCTAAATCAGCTAAATCCTGCGGTGGCGTAGTGGCAGGACTGGGGACGGGCACGGGAAAAAGCAAATCATCCGCCTGTAAAAGTTCCTTGAGAATGCCCAATCGATCCTTTGTATTTAAGATCCCGATGATCCAGCGTTTTCGTTGTTGGGGAAACGCCTCATCGACAAACTGACGTAGGTATTGCGCCGCCGCCACATTATGCGCTCCATCAATTAGGATTTTGCGAGGCTTTCCATGAAAATTAAATTCCATCCATTGCAGTCGTCCCGCCCATTGCGTGTTTGCCATGCCTCCCCTGATTGCCTCATCGCTAATCTGCCAGCCCTGATTTTGCAAAACTCGCACCGCCGCGATCGCCACTGCCGAATTGATTAATTGATGATTGCCTTGTAAGGGCAAGGGATAGGCGAAATTTTGGTATATCGCACCTGTAGCCGTCCGCTTAGCAGCCTCCACCCAAACTACAGGGGCATGGCATTCTGTTACCTTCTTTTGCAAAGCCGCGATCGCTTCAGGATCGTTTTCGGCAATGACGACGGGACATTGCGGCTTGATAATGCCTGCTTTTTCGGAAGCGATCGCCGCCAAGGTATCGCCCAATTGCTGACAGTGATCCATCCCGATCGATGTAATCGCGCAAACTAAAGGGCGATCGCATACATTTGTCGCATCTAGTCTGCCGCCTAAACCCGTTTCGAGGATGGCAATATCGACTTTTTGCTCGGCAAAATACCACCACATCGCCGCTGTAATTACTTCAAATTGGGTCGGCGGCAAGTTAGGCGCGATCGCTGCCTCTACCTGATTCAAAGCTGCGAAAAGATCGTGATTGCTAATCCATTCTCCATTAATCGTAATGCGTTCGCGCCAATCGATGAGATGCGGCGATGTATAACGTCCAACTCGATAACCTGCCGCTTGCAAAATCGATAGTAAAAAAGCACAAACCGAACCTTTTCCGTTTGTGCCTGCAACATGGATCACGGGAATTTGATTTTGAGGATTTCCTAAGGAATCGAGCAGTTGTTGAATACGCTCTAAACCAAGGTGAATGCCAAATTTATCGAAACTGGCAAGATATTCTTCAGGTGATAGATCAATTAGCTTTGGAGACATGAACTTCTAAGGCATAAATTTTGCCTTGGGCATCGACTTCAGCAATATGTCTGCCTTGCATCGCAAATAGTTCACCACTATCGCGCTTGCCCGCGATCGCCCAAATGGCTTCTAGTCCATTTTCCGTCCTTCTGGTCGTCCAAACGCGCTGCATTCCTGAATAGGTCTGAAAAAACTGGCGATACAGTTGCGAGATAGCATTCTTCCCAACCACCTTACGGGCTCCCGCAGGTTGAACTTCGGCTTCTTCAGCAAACAATTCCACCAATTCATGAAACGCTTTGTCGTCTTCCCTAGCGCGATCGGAAAGTTCAAAGTATTGGTCTAAAACTGTCATATTTTGGCACCTCAGTTCTTTTAAAGCTCAAAAATTTATTTGAGAATGTTTTAGAAGCTGCATTACAGCTTTACTAGCGTTTACTAGTCTTGTTATTCTTTATGTAAACATATATTAAGCTTTATTTTGCCAAACGATCTTCACCCAACTGGACAGGATCGTCTAATACCAAAGCTCAAAATGGCGTAGCCATTTTGAGCTTTGAAAAACCTTACTGGGTTTGGTTTTTAATTCACAAAAGTGTTGTCACACTTTCGTGAATTGGTATAATTAGCTAAGAAATTGAAGAGTGTACCGCCTGCGTAGCGGGCGGTACACTCTTCTGGGTTTTAATTGCGCCTAGCTTACAGCTACTTGTCAGAAAAATAGGGCTTTGGTTTTGGCTTAACCGAAAACCTTTAAAATAACGCAACTCAATGATAGAAACCCAATAATTCCCAAGAGCGTTTTTTGTAATCTGGCGATCACTGGTTTGATTTCGTAAGCTACCAGTAACCGATCCTTCGCTAAGTCGGCTTCAGGCTTTTCCCATGTTTGTCCGTCATACCAGCCTGACTCTTCATAGAAAATTTTGGCACTATCAAGGCGTTGTTTCACATGTCCCCATCCCGATAGCAGCAGCAGCACTGGCAAAACTAGCCCCACTGAACCGCCAATATTCGCAACACAAATAAATTGCCATAGATGCCGACTAGGGGATTGAATGCTGATGGCGACTGGCGAAAAAATAATCGCAAACCCCAACCAAATCAGCAATAACATGCGTAAATATTGCGATCGCCCTAATTTTGCCCAACGATAAAAGAAAGCTTCCTTAAGCTCGACATATTCATTGAGCGGCTGTTGATCTTTAGGAACTGGACAGGACATGGATGGAGAAATTATGGGGAATTACTTTGCTAGTGTAGCAATAAGCCATGCCGAAATATTGCGGGGTATAGTTCAGCATAATTAACATTAGCGGGAAGATATACGACGGATTGGGCTGACCACTCTGGGATCTACGCCGCAACCCATAAATATTTGATGTAGTTCTCCCAGCCCATTGATTAATTGAAGGATTTGCTCTAGGGTAATCTGCTCTAACTTATCAGCAAGGCGATCGCTTGTTTCTTGAAGGACTTGCTGGAGATGTTCCTCCCCTGAGGCTGTGAGATTGAGAATAACCTGTCTTTTTAAATTAGGATCGACGGTGCGAGTTACCAATTCTTTTTGGACGAGGCGCTCGATCATGGTGGAAGCAGAAGCGCTACTAATGCCCAAATAGTCAGCTAACTCTGCTAGGGATACACCCGCATTAGTTTTCAAAAAATCAAGGGAGCGTAGCTGGGGAATGGTGAGACAAGTTGATTTTTGTTGGCGCACTTCCGCATGAATACATCGCATTACCGCAGGTACTACATCTAGAATTCGATTGGCACAAATATGGTGAGAGATCCGCGATGAAGCTATAGATGAACCTATAGATGAACCTATAGATGAACTCAGAGATGAATTGGCAGTAGGTGATGTATCCATCTTGACTAGGTAGATATATTAATGTAGTACTACTAATAGTTAGCTAAATTAACAATCAGCATATAACAAACTTATTCCAACTCATTCCAACTCATTCAAAAATAGTTGCAATTTGCCTGACAACCATGAGACATCCTTTTCTATCTATATCGCTCCTGATTATGGTTGCCTCAGCAACCCCCAGCTTATTGACGGCTTGCGGATCGTCTCAGGCGGAGTCAGGCAAAGAACGTCGTCCCGCTGTGCCCGTATCCGTGATCACCGTTGTCCAAAAAACATTACCCGTCCAAATTCGCAGTACTGGCGTGGCAGAAGCCTATGCCACCGTATCGGTAAAATCTCGCATCGGCGGACAGTTAATCGAAGTCGCGTTTAAAGACGGACAGGATGTCAAGCAGGGGGATTTGCTATTTCGGATCGATCCGCGTCCTTTAGAAGCGCAATTACAACAGGCGATCGCTAACCAATCCCGCAACCAAGCGCAACTACAACAGGCGATCGCCAATCAAGTCAGGGCTGAAACAACCATTACCCAAGCAAAGGCAAATCGCGATCGCGACTCAGCCCAGTTGCAGTTTGCTGATTTTCAACGTAAAAGTTACGACCGACTCTATCAAGAAGGCGCGATCAGTCGCACCCAAGCCGAACAGTTTCGCACTAATGCCAGCGTATCTCAAGCCAATGTGAATGCTTCGGGTAGTGCGATCGACACGACGATCGCTTCAGCAGAATCGACCAGAGCCGATATTGAAGCGGCGAAGGCAAACTTAGCAGCAGGAGAAGCGGCGATTGAAAATGCTAGAGTCCAACTTTCCTACACCGATATTTACTCACCGATTGATGGACGAGTTAGCAGTGTCAAATCGAATCAGGGGAATTTGATTAAAGCTGACGCGGATGCTCCATTAGTGACGATCAGCCAGATTCGCCCGATTTATGTGACTTTCACAATTCCAGAGCGATCGCTAGCACAGGTAAAGCAATACCAAAAACTCGGCAAGCTCAAGGTGGATGTATTGCTGCCCAACGATAAGCGCCCAGTTCAAGGTGAACTGACCTTTATTGATAGCTTAGTCGATGCAACTACGGGAACCGTAACACTCAAGGCAACCTTTAATAACAAAGACGATCGCCTCACTCCCGGTCAGAGGGTAGATGTAGTGCTGAATTTGACCGAGCAAGTTAATGCGCTCTCAGTTCCCACCCAAGCCGTCCAAACGGGACAGAAAGGTCAGTTTGTCTATGTCCTCAAATCAGATAGCACGGTGGAAATCCGTCCTGTGAAAGTAAGTAATACCGTGGGCAGTGAGGTGTCAATTTCTGAAGGATTGCAAGCTGGCGAAAAAGTAGTAACCGATGGTCAGTTTGCCCTATCGCCCAACGCCAAGGTCGAGGTAAAGGAAGCGCAAAATCAGGGTGATGAAAAGAAAGATAAAGAAGATAAAAGCAAAAAGTAAGCTGCCAATCACCAATCACCCATTACCAATCACCAATCGCCAATCGCCAATTATCAATTACCAATCGCCAATTATCAATTACCAATCACCAATCGCCAATCACCCATGAATATTCAAACCTTTATCTTGCGCCCAGTCATGACCACCTTGGTCATGCTAGCGATTCTATTGTTTGGGGCGATTAGCTATCAAGTACTGCCCGTTAGCGATCTACCTACGGTGGATTTTCCTACGATTAGCGTAACGGCATCCCTGCCTGGAGCTAGTCCCGAAACGATGGCTTCTTCGGTAGCGACTCCTCTAGAGCAGCAATTCTCCTCGATCGCAGGCTTGGATTCGATGACTTCCAGTAGTGCGATCGGTAGCACGCAGATTACCTTGCAATTTAGCCTCAATCGCCAAATTGATGGTGCGGCAGCGGATGTGCAAGCGGCGATTACCAAGGCTGCTAAGCAATTGCCACCCACCTTACCGAGCCCCCCACAGTATAGCAAGGTCAATCCTGCCGATCTGCCTATTCTCTACATTGCCCTGAAATCAGAAGTACTGCAATTGTCGGAAGTAGATAAGTATGCGGAAAATCTTCTCGCGCAGAGATTGTCAACGGTCGATGGGGTTGCTCTCGTATCTGTTTTGGGCGCTCAAAAGTATGCTGTACGGATTGATCTCGATCCGCAAGCCTTGAAAGCGAAAGGCATTGGTATTGATGAAGTAACCACAGCGATCGCTCAGGGGAATTCCAAACAAGCCACGGGCATTATCAATGGCACAGATCGGACACTCACCATTGGCACTAATGCGAGTTTAAACAATGCAAAGGCTTATAGCTCTTTAATTGCCGCCTATCGCAATGGCGCACCCGTGCGGTTGAATGAAATTGCCCAAGTGCGCGATAGCGTCGAAAACGATAGGCTCGCAGCTTGGTATAACGGTACGAGAGGGATCATTCTGACCATCCAACGTCAACCAGGAACGAATACGGTTGCGATCGTTGATACGCTCAAAAAACTGCTGCCTACCTTCCGCGAACAAATTCCTGCGGCGATTGATATTGAAATTTTGTACGATCGCTCGCAATCGGTGAGGGCTTCCGTCGAAGATGTGCAGTTCAGTCTACTGCTAGCGATCGCTCTAGTGGTGATGGTGATCTTCTTATTTCTCCGTAACTTCTCAGCTACCTTGATTCCCAGTATCGCCCTACCGATCTCTCTAGTGGCGACCTTTGCTGTCATGTATAAACTTGGCTATTCCCTCGACAATCTATCTTTAATGGCGCTTACTTTATCGGTAGGTTTCGTGGTCGATGATGCGGTAGTCGTACTGGAAAATATCGTGCGTCACCTAGAAATGGGGAAGTCTGGATTTCAGGCGGCGATCGATGGGTCAAAGGAAATTGGGTTTACCGTTCTCTCCATGACGATTTCCTTGGTTGCCGTATTTATTCCCATCCTATTTATGGGGGGGATTATCGGTCGTCTGTTTCAGGAGTTTGCCGTTACGATTAGCGTTGCCATTCTCGCTTCGGGATTTGTCTCGCTGACTTTAACCCCCATGCTTTGCAGTCGATTCCTCAAACATACGACACATAGTGGCAAGCCTGTAGTCGTAAATATTGCCGCAAGTGATCGCATTGATGACCATATCTCAACTGGAATCTCGAACGAACATAATCACGATATTAGTAACGATATTAGTAACGGGATTAGTAACGGGATTAGTAACGGGAATCATAATGGGCATAGCGATCGTAACGGGCATCATCACGAATATGGTCACGATGAATATAATCACAATGAGCAAATTCACGATTCCCCTAGCCTAGAGCATTTAGAAAATCAAGGCGACTTCTTTCAACGCTTTTATGCTTGGAGTTTGCGCTATTCCCTTAAATACCATCGGATCACGATGGCTATTTCAGCGACCATTTTGGTTGCGACAATCATTCTCTTTGGACTCGTTCCCAAAGGATTTATCCCCAATGATGACACTGGGCAGATCTTAGGAACTACGGAGGCAATCCAAGGTATTTCCTTTGATGAAATGGTCAAACATCAAGCCAAACTTGCCGAAATTGTCAGCCAAGATCCTGATATTGAGGCAGTTTACTCCGCTGTAGGTGCGGGTGGTAGCATTTCGCTACCTAATAATGGGCGTTTGTTTATGCGCTTAAAAGAACGCAGTCATCGATCGCGGAATGTCGAACAAATCATTCAAGATCTGCGTCCCAAGTTATCTAAAACTCCTGGTATTCGCGTCTTCTTACAAAACCCGCCAGCGATTCGACTGGGGGCACAAATATCCAAGGCGCTATATCAATACACGGTGTCCGACACTGACTTAGAGGGACTCTATCGCACCGCACCTGAACTAGAAGCGAAGCTGCGTCAATTGGATAGCCTGCAAGACGTTACTAGCGACTTACAGATTAAAAATCCTCAAGTCAATATTGATATCGATCGCGATCGCGCTTCCGCACTCGGTATCACCGCAACGCAGATCGAATCCGCTCTTTCCTACGCCTATTCCACAGCGAAAGTCTCAACCATTTACGGGACTGACAATCAATATTCTGTAATTGTGGGCTTGGCTCCAGAATATCAATCGGACTTGAAATCCCTAGAACTATTATCGGTGCGATCTAGTAGCGGGCAGCTAGTCCCACTGAGTACTATTGCTTCCTTCAAGCAAACCGTGAGTGCGCTTTCGGTTAACCACGCATCGCAATTACCTGCGGTCACAATTTCCTTTAACCTCAAACCTGGGATATCTCTCAGCGATGTAGTTGGCAAAATCGAGCAACTTGCTAAAGAAATTCTACCTGCTACCTCGACAGGGAAATTCCAAGGAACGGCTCAAGCTTTCCAAGACTCCCAAAAAGGTCTAGGACTGTTACTTTTAGCTGCCATCTTGGTAATTTATATCGTTCTCGGAATTCTTTACGAAAGCTTTATCCATCCAATTACCATTCTCACAAGTCTCCCATCGGCGGGATTCGGCGCATTGCTTACCTTACTCATTTTTCGGAGCGAACTAAACGTTTACGCTTTTGTCGGCATTATTCTCTTAGTCGGGATTGTGAAGAAGAACGGAATTATGATGGTGGACTTTGCGATCGGCGCTCGCAAGTCAGGTAGCACCGCCTATGATGCCATTTATGAAGCCTGTTTAGTTCGCTTCCGTCCGATCATGATGACCACGATGGCAGCCCTGATGGGAACTTTACCGATCGCTCTTGGTTTAGGTGCAGGTGCTGAGTCTCGCCGTGCCTTGGGATTGGCGGTAGTTGGCGGCTTGGTGTTTTCGCAAATGCTAACACTTTACATTACCCCAGTTTTCTATGTCTATATGGAGGCAATGCAAGAACGTTGGAAAAATCGCAACCATAAACCTTCTAAACCCTCCCAGAAATCTAAGCCTAAGCCTCCTCTGAAAGTCTTACCACCCACAGTTTAATACCAATTCACGAAAGTGTTGTCACACTTTCGTGAATTATGCGAATTATATAGCTATAGTCAGTAATATTAGGACAACAATCAAACCCAATAGAGAGTTGCGGCGCTTCGCGCCGCAACTCTCTATTGGGTTTGATATCCTGACTTAAGACAAATCAAACCCGAAGAATTGATTGGCAGCACTTCGCGCCGCCAACCAATTCTTCGGGTTGCACAACAAGAAGCCTTGCAACGCAAGGCTTCTTGGTTTATAGGGAAGGTTTTTGTTTGTGCCATTCCGTAGATTGCTCGTAGCCATAGGCAACTTGCAACAATACATCCTCTCGTAAGACATTAGAGATCATTTGTAAACCGATGGGCATTCCCTTCGAGTCAAACCCACAGGGAATACTAATTCCTGGCAAGCCAGCAAGGTTTACAGGAATAGTCATCAAATCCGATAGATACATTCCTAAAGGATCTTCGGTCTTACTTCCTGCCTTAAAAGCCGTAGTTGGTGCAGTTGGACAAACTAAAACATCTACCTGCTCAAAAGCTTTTTGAAAGTCTTGAACGATTAGAGTCCTCACCTTCTGCGCTTTAAGATAATACGCATCATAATAACCAGCCGATAGCACGTATGTGCCAATCATGATCCGACGCTTTACTTCTGCTCCAAAACCCTGCTCGCGAGTATTCTCATACATGCTCAGCAAGTTCTCTGCACTCTCATCGCGGAAGCCATACTTAACGCCATCATAGCGAGCGAGGTTTGCCGATGCTTCGGAGGGGGCGATGATGTAATAGGTGGGGAGCCCATAACGGAATCTGGGGCAGGAGATCTCATAGATTTCTGCGCCCATGCTTTCCATATGCGCGATCGCCTTTCTCACCGAAGCCTCAACCTCACTATCTAAACCTTCACCAAAGGTTTCGGTAATCACGCCGACCTTTTTGCCCTTTAGGGATTGGGTTAAGTCTGGGGTTAATAAAGCCGCATAGTCAGGAATTTCAGTGTTAATGCTGGTGGAGTCCTTGGGATCGTAACCCGCGATCGCCCTTAAAAATATCGCTGCATCTTCCACGGTATTGGCAAAGGGACCAATTTGATCGAGTGAGGAAGCAAAAGCGACTAGACCAAACCTTGAGACTAGCCCATAGGTGGGCTTTAGTCCGACGACACCACAATAGGATGCAGGTTGACGGATCGAGCCGCCCGTATCCGAACCAGTCGCAATGACACATTCCCCTCCTGACACTGCGGCCGCAGAACCACCCGACGACCCACCAGGCACATAGGCGGTATTCCAAGGATTTGCCGTGAGGGCGATCGCCGAGTTTTCGGTCGAGCTACCCATCGCAAATTCATCAAGATTAGTCTTGCCAACCATCACGGCTCCAGCCGCACGCAATTTTGCCGTAACTGTGGCTTCGTAGGGGGGCACAAAATTTTTCAGCATATTGGAGCCACAGGTAGTAGGCATACCCTTGACACACATATTGTCCTTAATGCCTATGGGCACTCCCGCCAAGATTGGCAATGGGTCGCCTGCAGCGATCGCGGCATCAATGGCTTGGGCTTGAGCGATCGCCACTTCAGGAGTTACCGTAACAAAGCTATGCAATTTTGGCTCTAGGTGAGCAATGCGATCTAAAAACTCTTGAGCAATTTCAGTTGCTGATCGCTCTTTATTTAATAAGGTTTGGCGAATTTGGGCGATCGATGGCATAAACAATCTGATGGGTTATTGGGCAGATTTTTTAGTATAAAACTAAATCGGTTACTCACGCGCCATGCACCTTGACGGAGCAGGGATTAGCTTAAAGAAAAGCGAAAACAAACCGTCTTTTTTACTTTTTTGATATCGGGCAGGGCTTAAAGATGGCATTATGCCCTTTATTTTTTGTATTTTCTGGACAAGCGTCGAGAAAGCAAATACAATATACCCGCAAATTAAGGTACGTTCTTACCCCTTGGAGGTCATTATTCCTGAACCGTTAACCTTGACTGTGAGTTTAAGAGGCAGCCTCGAAGTCAAGGACAATTATCAATTAATACGCCTCGCAGGTCTTCTAGACGCTTTTTCTGAGCCAGCTTTTAAGAAAGTGATAGGCAAGTGCGTCGAAGATGGCCCCTATAATGTGATTTTAGACCTGTCAACCATTGATTTTATTGATAGTTCTGGACTGGGAGTTTTGGTGCAAATGGCAAAAAAAACTCAGACTTTGGATGGAACCCTCCAAATCATCACCAACGCTAGAGTCACCCAAACGGTCAAACTAGTTCGATTAGATCAATTCCTGACACTTCAAACATCCATTGATGAAGCTCTGGCAAAGCTGGCAAAAACAAGTAAAGACTAAGTAACCAAATCAAGTAACCAAATCGAGTAACAAAATCAAGTAACCAAGCAAAAAATTAAGTAGATATTAACTAAACTCAAAAATAACTAACCCAAAAATAAGCAATCTGCACATCCCAACAAATCTCAAATCAATCTCGAATCAATCTCGAAAAGTGTAAAAATCAACTTGAACTTGATGATATTTTTCGTTTTCAGGAAAAATACAAAGAAAATTATGGGGCAAATTTTCTAGACTTGATGTTTTGTGCGATCACAAATGCGGTCACAAATGCGATCACGAAATTGATAAATTAAACAAACTTCACATGCTCTAAGTTTCTTACCGCGAATCGCAATCCTTCCATAGGCTCTACCCAACAAGGTACTTTTATGGGAGATTTGTTTGCCAATTTCGTATGGTGAGTTGCTTATTTAGTGTGTAAAGTTTGTTTTTAACGTTTCGGGCACTAAAATCTATTCCCAATATCAGAACTGCTGTTATGATATTCATGAGACAAAATTTATACATATTGATGGGCAAGCATAGCTTGCCCATCAATGTCTGAAATAAATGTAAATATCAACAAATATCAAATGGTTGACAAATATCTAAATATTTTGTCGTCATTCCATCGTTATTCTCGTTATTCATTGTACGCAAGCAAATTATTCTGTAATGGCATTATCTCGTAATGTCTCTTAGCCCAATCGTTGAAAATATCGCTGAGATCCCAACCTCTGCCCTAGCCTATATTGGCGATGCTGTTTATGAGATGCAAATGCGTCTGCATTATTTACTGCCGCCACGCACTGCCAAACAGTATCACCAACTTGTAGTCAGTCAAGTTAGAGCAGAGCAACAAGCAAAACTTCTCGAAAAACTCGATCTCACAGACTTTGAGTCCGACCTCGTAAGACGCGGGCGCAATGCTGCGGGATCTATATCGCGTAAAGTCGATCCCAACATTTATCAAAAGGCAACAGGATTTGAAGCATTGATTGGTTATCTTTACTTAACCGATCGCGATCGCCTCGACAAAATTTTTACTCAGCTAATTAGCCATATCGATACCCCAGCGCCGCCATGACATCGCAACCTAGACTGAAATCCCGACAATCCGACCATAATTCCGACCGAGACGCAGACAGAAGTTTTGAAAAGCGTTCTGAAAAGTCTTTCGACCGATACTCAGATAAAGGTGCTGATAAGCGTTCTGACAATCGCTCCGACAGCCGAGTTGGTGGTAAATATGCAGACAAGCGCAATGATAAGCGTCCCGAGCGTGTTGCTGACAAATCCTTTGATAAATCCTTTGAGAAGCCATACAAATCCTCAGAAAAAGGCTTTGAGAAGCGTGCTGATGGTCGCTCGGAAGCAAAGTATACGGATCGTACCGATCGTCGTGCCGATTCTAAATATAGCGATCGCCGTCCTGAAAGGGGCTTTGAAAAAAGTACAAACTCATCGGCTGAGCCCAAATTTGACCGCAAGTTTGATAAACCGATCACTAAAAAATTTGCTGATAAAAAATTCGCTGATAAAAAATTCGGCGATAAGAAATTCAGTGATAAAAAATTTGCTGATAAAAAATTCGGCGATAAGAAATTCAGCGATAAAAAATTTGAACGTGGCGATCGCCCCGAACGTTTTGATCGTGGCTCAGATCGTGTTTCCAGCCGTGGCTTAGAGCGTGGGGCAGATCGTGATTTTAGCGATCGCAAATTTGGAGATCGTGATTTTAGAGATCGCGCCGTACCCAACTTCGAGCGCCGCTCCTTGCCACCAATCGGACGAGCTATCGATCCTGATGGAGAACTAGGCATCGTTGCGCCAGTCCATAATCCTGAGAATCCCGATATTGTCTATGGTCGCCATGCCGTTGAAGCGGTACTCAATAGCGATCGCAGCATTAACCGTGTGTGGGTCACGCCCAGACTGCGTTATGCCCCCGATTTCTTGCCACTAATTGACGAGGCAAAGGCAGCAGGAGCCGTAGTCGATGAGGTGGATAACACCAGACTAGATCGGATTACTGACAATGGCAGACACCAAGGGATCGCTGTTCAGGTCTCTGCCTACGAATATGCAGACCTAGATGAATTAATTGCTAGTGCCAAGGAAAAATCAACCCAACCCGTCATCGTGATTGCTGATGGCATTACCGATCCCCATAATCTCGGCGCGATCATTCGGAGTACAGCCGCGCTCGGAGCACAGGCTCTCGTGATCCCCCAGCGCCGAGCCGCAGGAATTACAGCAACAGTCGCTAAAGTTGCCGCAGGTACCTTGGAGATCTTGCCCGTTGCCCGTGTCGTCAACCTCAATCGCGCCCTTGAAAAAATTAAAGAAGCAGGATTTTGGGTTTATGGGACAATGGCAGGAGCAAGTGATGCCATTCACAAAACAAAATTCTCTGGAGCGATCGCTTTAGTCATTGGAGCTGAAGGAGAAGGATTGAGCCTCTCAATTCAGAAGAACTGTGACTTCCTAGTATCTATACCTTTAGAAGGAAAAGTCGATAGCTTAAATGCTTCAGTCGCCACAGGAATGGCTCTGTACGAGATTTTTAGACAGCGTTGGGTGAATACGTTAAACCTGAACAATTTGTCTTGAAGTCCTGTTTTAAGTTATATAAAGATATAGTAAGAAAGCTTTAGTGCTAAAGCTTTCTTATCTACCCAAACCATTCACTTTAGCTATGTAAAACCATGGGTGGTCACTTGTTTAAGAACTTTTTCATATCAATTCTGGAAATGTTGGGCTTAGCTGTGTGGGTTGAAATTGTCACAGATTTTCCACATTGCACTTACTATTTTGGACCATTTGTCAATGAATCTGAAGCTGAGGCTGCGAAAATTGGCTATATAGAAGATTTAGAAACCGAAGGGTCGAAGGGTTTAACTGTAGTAGTTAAGCGCTGTAAGCCAAATTCGCTGACTATTTACGATGATTCACTGGATTTTAAGTTTGACCGCTTTCCTGCATTTAGCGGTCAGACTCTGTAACTAATCAAACGATGAATGAATTCAGGGGCAAAAGCCCCTAATTTTTTGTGAGATAAATGCATAATAAAGATCTGGATGAGCTAGGCGTAGTTCTTGCCATATATATTAATTATTTCGTTATACGTATTTGTACGTTGAGATCACTCAAAGACCGATTTATTTTTTAGCAAACAACTTTATTTAGTGAACCTATGTTATTTGGACTAGGCAAAAAATTAACCCTTCCAACAGTAGCCGACGCTCTGGCAGGAAGATCTTCAGCAATTCCTACCGCATCACACCACTTTGTTAATGGTAATGCTCTAAAACCACCTTTCCCTGAAGGTATGGAAACTGCTGTGTTTGGATTGGGATGTTTTTGGGGAGCAGAACGTCGTTTTTGGCAGCAAAAGGGGATCTATGTAACTGCTGTTGGCTATGCCGCAGGATTAACTCCTAATCCTACCTACGAAGAAGTTTGTTCGGGGATGACTGGACATAATGAGGTGGTGCTAGTCGTATACGATCCCCAAGCAATTAGCTATGCTGATCTCCTGAAGGTATTTTGGGAATCCCATAATCCCACCCAAGGAATGCAACAGGGCAATGATAAGGGAACGCAGTATCGTTCGGGGATCTATGTTTACAATGAGACCCAACGCAAGCTTGCTGAAGAGTCACGCGAAGTCTACCAAGAGGCATTGAAAGCTTCAGGGATGAAACAAGGCATTACAACAGAAATTCGCGATGCTGGAGAGTTCTATTATGCCGAAGGCTACCATCAGCAATATCTAGCCAAGAACCCTGGTGGCTATTGTGGACTTGGCGGCACTAACGTTTGTTATCCTGCTGGGGCGATCGCTTAACAAATATAGCTTCCATATAAGTAATACCAAAGCTCAAAATGGCGTAGCCATTTTGAGCTTTGAAAACCCTTGCTGGGTTTGGTATTTAATTCACAAAAGTGTTGTCACACTTTCGTGAATTGGTATTACGTCAGTTCGGGTTAAGATGGCAAATTTCAAAATCCCAAAAGTAAAAGCCTTGCTACGCAAGGCTTTTACTTTTGGGACTTTGAGAAAGGGTTGGCGTAGCAAAACCTTTCTCAAAGTCCATTGTTGGCAGTATTTAATAAAAAATGCGGTGCAAAGCACCGCATTTTTTTATATATCTATAGCATTTTTAAAAGCATTGCTACGAGTTTGGTGGCGGCTCCCGATTCTCCACAGACTTCTTTGAGCCGATCGCGCATTTGGGCTAATTCTTCAGGATGATCTAGGTAGAACAAAATTTCATCGGCAATTTGAGTCGGTGTAATTACGCCAAAAATTTCTGGCACGATCGCCTTCCCCGCCCAGATATTCGGCCAAGCCAGTAACTGTCCCTTTTTTTTAATTTGGTCGATCAGGATCGAGTTAATCGTCGTTCTAATCAGCTTTCCCCAGAATGGCGTGGATGCAAATATACCGAGCAATCCGTCCCATGCGACCTTGATGTCGGAAACGTTAGTGGGCAATAGCACGAGCATAGGTTGGTTGAGGGAAGCAAGCTCGGCAGTATTTGCTCCTACCGTGGTAACACAAAGTTGACTACTGCTAATCAGGGCATGGGCAGGAAATCCCCCATGAATTTTGATAACCGCTCCTTTAGCCGTAACCAAATTCCCCTCTACCAGAACCGCCGTTGCTCCATCACTATCGGGCGTGGGAAAGCTAAATTGGGCATATTGGGCTAGGGCTTCTGGAGTGACTGTGGGGGCGAGTGGGACGACTAGCTCAAGATCGGGACGTTTTTGTTTCAGGATATCGGCGATCGCGACGAATAAAGGTACACCAATCTTTAATTTCTGTTCTTTAGAACCTGGCATGAAGCAAACTCTCAGGGATTTACTCCCGTTGCTAGGTGGTTGTTCGCCCCCACGATCAACCATCAAATCACCGATTACTGATGCTTTTGCCCGTAAGGGGGCGGGGATCTTCGAGGCGATCGCTTGGTTCCGCACTGCAAAACCATCTACCCAGCGATACCATCGGGCTTCCCATTCGGCATAAATTAGGGTCTTATAACCTAGGCGTTTAGCGATCACAACTGTAAAAAATTGATCTCCACCCAAAAAGATCACGATCCCCTGCCTTGCCCATTCCCATTGAGGAGTTTTGCCCCACAGTAAAAAATCAAAAAATTGTTCTGGTGGTAATACCCGATCCACATTGGGGAAGCTTTGGGCAAGTTGAGGCTCCTGCCCGCTCGCATTTTGATCAGGGGACAGGACGATCGAAATGCGTGGTTTGAGTTTTGCTAAACCTTCCGTGAATTTGTCATTGGATTTGGCATTGGATTTGAGAGATAGGTCTAAAGCTCTTAGAAAGGGATATACCCATGTTGTTAGCTCCCCAGGTCCATTGGACAAAATTAAGATATCTGTAGAGATATCTCTGGCATGAGGAGCGTTAATCATAGTTAATAAACCCATAGAGTAGGCAGAGAAGTTATTACCCTATCTACTTTATGAGTTTATTGTCAGAAATTGAAATGACGGGATCGAATTCACGATAAAATTATGCACTCATGATCGAGTTAAATTAAAAGCTAGTGAAGTAGCTCAGAAGTAAACTCTAAAGTCCAGAAATACTTGCCGTTCGCTAAGCAGGCGGCATGGACTCTGATTTTAGATTTAATCTTGCTGAATTACTTACTCAGCTTTTGAGCCTAATTTTTTACTCAAGTTTTTTATAAGCGTCACGCATGTGGATTTAAGTAGTTTATTTGATACACCAAAGCCCGTAATCGGGGTCATTCATCTTTTGCCGTTGCCTACTTCGCCGCGTTGGGGGAGCAGCCTAAAAGAGGTCATTGATCGCGCCGAACAGGAAGCCACAGCTCTTGCCGCAGGTGGAGTGCATGGGATTCTCGTAGAGAATTTTTTTGATGCGCCATTTACTAAAAATCGCGTCGATCCTGCGGTGGTTAGTTCTATGAGTCTGGTTGTACACCGTGTGAAGCAGATGGTGGGCATTCCTGTGGGTATTAACGTTTTGAGGAATGATGGTCATAGTGCATTAGCGATCGCCTCTTGTGTTGGTGCGAAATTTATTCGGGTCAATGTCCTCATGGGCGTAATGGCAACGGATCAAGGCCTTATCGAAGGTGATGCCTACAAACTCTTGCGCTATCGTCGCGAACTAGGCACGGATGTCAAAATCTTTGCTGATGTTTTGGTAAAGCACGCTCAGCCCATTTCTGTCCCACAGATATCTGCGGCAGTTCACGATACGATCCATCGTGGTCTCGCCGATGCCGTAATTTTGTCGGGTTGGTCAACAGGAAATCCCCCGAAAACTGAGGATCTTCAGGAGGCAAAAATTGCCTGTGGTGATACGCCTCTGTTGGTTGGCTCTGGGGCAACATGGGATAATGTACCACAGTTGATGGAATATGCTGATGGGGTCATCGTTTCTAGCTCTCTTAAGCGTAATGGTCAAATTCAACAGGCGATCGATCCGATTCGAGTCAGCCGTTTTGTTGATGCGGTAAGGTTAGATATTGCCAATAAAAAAAATAAGCATATTGCAGAAGAGCAAATACGGCGATCGCCACCAATATCTATTGGGTAAAATCTCTATAAGTAAGTGGGCTTAATTAAATATAAAACCCTAAAGCCTGCGGCGCACGCTGCGCGTGCGCCG
>NZ_ALWB01000054.1 GCF_000332215.1 Pseudanabaena biceps PCC 7429 | reverse complement strand
TTTGCTACGCAAACCCTTTCTTCAAGCTCGTTTCAAATTATCCCGAACTCACGTTACTTAGTAATGACGTATTCAAAGATCAAGATCTAATCAAGATCTAAAACCCATGAATTGGCAAAAAAAGCCGAAAATAAGTTCCAAAGGTGGCTCATAAAACTATACAGAGGCTAAGTATAAGTGTTATGATTAAAAGCCTGTGAAAAAATGACATCCTTTGAAACTAAATAAGTAAGTAACGGTTATGACAAAACGTACTCTACGCGGTAGTGTCCGCAAAAAGAAGCGCACCTCTGGATTTCGCGCCAGAATGGAATCTCCCACAGGTCGACGAGTAATCAAGGCTCGCCGCAGCAGAGGTAGAGTTCGCCTCACCACCGTATAGGCTCGTCTAATTGATCGTTTTGCTCGTTCAGATGCGCTAATGCCAGATTTAATTCGCAATTTGCCTTTTATTTTGTATTTTATTTGTATTTGATTTGCAATTGATAATCTCTAGTGCTTCCTAATCAAAACCGTCTGCGGCGGCGAGAAGATTTCGCAAAAGTATATGCCAATGGCGATCGCTATAGAGGCACTTACCTAAATTTGCGAATTCTTTTTGACAGCAATATTCCCTTAACAAGGATAGGCATAGTTGTCAGCAAAAAAGTCAGCAAGTTGGCGGTAACCCGTAATCGATTTAAGCGTCAACTTCGCGCCATTTTTCGGCAACTTCTGTCACAATTGAGATGTGGATTGCAAATAGTTGTAACAGTGACTACTGTTCAAAGCAAGCCAAGTTATCAAGAACTTTGGGATGACCTAAAGAATTTACTAGCAAGGGCAAAGGTTTTGCATGGCAGTTAATGAGGAAGTTTACTACGAAGGCGCACCTCACATTGGCGATCTAATTATTAGTTTGCTGATGAGTATTTTTGTGATCACAATTCCCTTTGGTATTGCCGCCATCACGAGAGCATTATGGTTGCGCTATAGAATCACCAATCGACGTATTACTGTCACAGGTGGTTGGATGGGGCAAACCCGCACAGACGTTGTGTATGCAGAGATCGCCAAGATTGTTACTGTCCCGCGTGGTCTGGGCAGTTGGGGAGACATGGTACTCACGCTCAAGGATGGTTCTCGTCTAGAGCTAAAATCCTTGCCAAAATTTCGCGAAACATACGAATATATTGAATCGAAGCTGACCCTCAAAGCGCGAGACATCAGTGGCGCGATCGGCGGCAAAGCCTAAAATATTGAAGGATCGTCCTCGAAGATTAAATCTTGGGCGATCCTAATTTTCATGAGTGATACATGAGTGATATTCGTTATCATTCGGATGCAAACCCAACAGTAAAGTAGAAAATGGATTTCGGTGTAGGTTTTCTTTCCAACAACATAATGTTGCCTTTCCTAGATTTTTTCTACGGCATCGTGCCGAATTATGGATTGGCAATTATTGCATTAACGTTAGTTGTACGTTTTGTGTTGTTCCCCGTTAGTGCTAATCAGCTTCGCAGTATGCGACGCATGAAAATTGCTAACCCCGTAATGCAACAAAGAATCAAAGAAGTTCAAGAGCGCTATAAGAGCGATCCCGCTAAGCAGCAAGAAGAGCTAGCCAAGGTTAACTCGGCAAACTTCAAAGAGTTTGGAAATCCCTTGTCAGGATGCCTACCTGCCATTATTCAATTACCGATCCTGTTTGCACTGTTTGCAACCCTCAGGGGATCGCCCTTTGCTGATATTAATTATTCTTTAAATTTTCAGATTGCGGCTCCTGAAAATACAGCGCAGATCCAGCATCAGCCCTTTACCTCTCCTAGCCAAAACGTTTACTTTGCCGATCGCGTTCATTATCCAGTATTGGCAACCGCAGAAAACGGTACGAACTTGGCGATCGGAGAAAAGTCAAAAATCGTTTTGCAGACATCTGAAGGTAAAGATTTTAATGCTTTATCCAATGAATACCCAGATATTGACCTGACAACCAAGTGGAAAGTCACCAAAGGTCAAGATTTAGTTGAGGTTCTAGAAGATGGAACCGTCATCGCCAAACAAACAGGTGATGTCACAGTACAAGCAACGGTTCCTGGACTTGCCTCTAATAAAGGTTTCCTATTCATCAAGGCTCTTGGCAAAACTGGTGTTAAAAATGCTGATGGCAGCATTAACTGGGACATTGTGATCATGGTATTAGGATTTGGCGTAAGTCTTTATGCGAACCAATCCATATCCAGTGGCTCTACTCCTAAAATGGCTAATGCAACTCCTGAATCTTCTCAGCAGGAAACGATGAACAAACTCACGCCGATTATTTTCTCTGGCATGTTTTTGTTTTTCCCTCTGCCTTCGGGAGTCATGCTTTATATGTTGATTGCCAATATTTTCCAAACTTTGCAGGCTTTTATTGTTGCCAAAGAACCATTACCTGAGAATTTACAAAAGCTTGTAACAGTCTCTGCTAGTTCTGGCGATGCTAGATCTAAGGCTGAAGGTAAGGCGATCGCCTCTAGTAAGGCGGAAACGAGTAAGATTCCCTTTGATGCCAAAGCTAAAACAACCTTAGTGGATGACAAAGATAAGGATAGCAAGAGTCCTACCAAGTCCGCGATACCTTTTGAGCCTAATTCATCTAACTCTAAGAAAAAGAAGAAAGGCTCTTAGTTTAAAGTGGGTGGTGCGATGTGCCGCCCACTTTAATTATTAATTATGGCAATATTGCAAAAATATTGAACAGATATTTGAATAGATATTTGATGGGGCAAGTGCGTTTATGGAAGATACTTCAGCAAATATAAAAGCAAGCGTAAACGCAAGTGCAAATTGGTTGCAAGAGCTTTTGGGATTGATGGGTTATGCAACTTCGGTAGATACCAGACTCGCAGAAACAGCCCCAGAAAAGATCGGCACTTCTAACAACTATTGGGTAGAAATAAGTACTGAGGGTTTGCAGGATCAGCAAATTCAGCGACTAATGGGTCAAGATGGGCTAGTGCTTGACTCTTTGCAGTATCTAGCGAATGTTCTGCTCAATCGACATCTACAGGCAGAGCCAGCAGATGCGGACAGCCGAAATTTTTATACTGTGGAATTAAATGGCTATCGATCGCAACGCCTCGCCAATTTACAAGCCTTGGCAGATCAAGCCGTACAGCAAGTGCGGGAGACAAAGACCGAATTTGTTATTAAACAACTGTCTTCAGCCGATCGTCGCCATATTCACCAACTTTTAGAAGAATTTGCCGATATCGAAACCCACAGTCAAGGTAGAGAGCCAAATCGTCACTTAATCGTTAAATTGGTGCAGAGCTAATGGAAAACCTATACATACCTCAGATTGCGAAGGCTGTTAATGCCACGGAGGAATTTGAATTTAAAGAAACCCTTGAAGGACTAGAAACCTTAACCCCCGTTCAAGGCGTTATGAGCGTACGCCACGTTGGTTCATTTATTGAAGTCACTGCCAAAGCCTCAACGATCATCACCTTAACCTGCGATCGCACATTGGTGCAATTCAACTATCGCTTAGCGATCAATACCTCTGAGATGATTTGGTTGGCTGAGCCGTTACCTGAAGGCGAGTATCCCAAGGAACGGGAAATAGAAACTGGAGACTTAGTAGAGTCTCTATCGCCAAATGGTTACTTCGATCCTGCGGCATGGCTTTACGAACAATTAATCTTAGCCATTCCCTATCCCAAGATTGCTCCCGATGCGCCAGCTCTTGAGATATCGGATCGTCCTGCCGAAAATTCAGATAAGACTTTAGACAAGCGGTGGGCAGCATTAAGCTCCTTAAAGTTTGAATAAAAATTTGAATATAGCTGTTACCCCCATAATTGACTGGCGGCGCGAAGCGCCGCCAGTCAATTATGGGGATTTGATTTCTCTCAGGTCAAGTGACTATAGCTACAAGAAACAAGAATGGCGGCGCTTTGCGCCGCCATTCTTGTTTCTTGGCTAAGCAATTGCTATGTTGCGCAAGCAAATAGCTTTTCAAGTTGCAGTTTTTCGGCGGGGTTTTCGACCGTTTGCGCAATTTCCTTGGCTTTAGCACGTTGACCGATCGTCCAATAGACACTGCTGATATCCGAATACGCTCTGGAGCGAATATTAGGATCAGGTGCAGTTTTAGCGATCGCTAAGCTTTCTTGCAAAATTGGCTCGACTGGTTCGTTTAAACCAAACTCACCGTAGTTGCTGGCAATGATATTAAACGCAAAAAGGCGATCAATTGGTTGAGAGAAATTTTGAGCAATTGTTAAGGCTTGAGCCCATACTGTTTTAGCCAGTTCTGTCTTTTTAAGGATCTGGTATTGACGACCGACTTCTACCAATAGAGTAAACACATCACTTGAAGGGGTAACCTTTGTTAAACCCTGCAAACTCTGATCGAATAATTGAAGTGCCTTTTCATTATTCTTGTCCTTGACATAGGAAATTGCCACGTTAGCAATCCCCACGCTCTTTTCTACGGATTGATCATCAAGGTTGGCAATTACTTCCAAAGCCTTGTCGTACTGCTTGGAAACTAAGTACTGATTGGCAATCAGAAAGAGCGATCGCGTCTTTAAAATTTCAGCATTAACGGTTGCCGTTTGTTCAACAACCTTGGGATCGGGGACAGCCTTCGTTTCTTTCGGCTCAACATTCTTGAGGTTTTTATTTGCTACCTTAGCATTAGCATTTGGGGAAGGCTGGGATTTCTTAGCATCTTTATCAGCGGCATCCTTAGCAGAAGCGATCGCTCGGTCACGCATCTGATCGAACTCTTCAAAAACCACGCCTAACGAAGCAATCGCCTTAGCATGATTGCCAGCCTGTGCGTAGCTACCTGCGATCTCTACCCTTGCTCTTGTCTTGATATTCGGGTCTTCGATCATTGGTAACAAATCCGTTGCCGCCGCAATTGCTCCTTCAGAATTTGCAGCATCACCAATTTCGGTATAGGCATTAGCGATCGCCGCGAAAGCACGGGATCTCACGTAGGCATCAATAATTTCGGGAGTTTCCTTATTTGCCTCAATTAGTAGCTTTTGGGTGCTACTCTTGTCGCCAGCTTCACCATAGGCTTGAGCGATTTTGATAGTAGCAAAAACTTTATCCACGGGATCGGTTAATTCCTTAACGATATCCAGAGACTTCCCAAGGGAATCTATCGCCAACTTCGGTTGCGAAGCCTTGGTCAATCGCCCTGCAATATCTAATAGGGCAAAGGCTTGAAGTGATGGCTTAGGGATATCTTTGGCAGCGGCTAAGCCTTTCTGCAAGACTTTTGTGGATCGATCCAAAAGATCCAATTCTAAATATTTACCTGCAATTTCGGTATAGGCAGCAACCTTTGCTTCGGGGGATGTCCCTGCGTCAGCTAAGGACACAAAACACTGAAGCGGTACGCCCTGAAACTTAGGATCTCCAGCTTTTGGGGAATTAGCTGCCCATACTGCCCCTGTTGTTGTCCAATTAATCAGCAATGCTAAGCAGCCAGCCAGAAGCCTCATCCATATTTTTCGCATAGTTAATTCTGTCCTTGCGTAAATTATTGCGTGAAATATCTCTTGGATTCTACCCAATTCACAAGCGATCGCACCTAAATCTAGGGTTTGAATTGGATTTAAATTAGATTTGTGGGCTGAACTATAGCCAAATGATACCAAAACACAAAAAGGCTAAGCCATTTTGTGTTGTTAAACCCCCTGCTGGGTTTAGTTTTTAATTCACAAAAGCGTGACAACACTTTTGTGAATTAAAGCCCATGAATAGAGTTGTGGAGCTTTGCTCCACAACTCTATTCATGGGCTTTATGTCTGTCTTAGGGCAGAAAAACATCAAGAAAGATTGCGAAATTTTAAGCTATCTGTTACATTTCTAAATGTAAGCTAGTTAAAAGGGATATCGATTATGTCTGACGAAAACCGTAACGTATGGAATTGGGGTTTTACTTCTGGTGCTGAAAATTGGAACGGACGCTTGGCTATGATTGGCTTTGTGTCGGCACTAGCGATCGAACTAATTAGCGGTCAAGGTGTATTGCACTTCTGGGGCATCCTGTAATTTTTTAATATAGCAACATAAGTTTTAGAACCCAAAAAAGGATGCTGGGCGGCGCGTAGCGCCGCCCAGCATCCTTTTTTGGGTTCTAACAAAAGATCCTCGCTTAGCGAGGATCTTTTTAGAGAAAAATTACACTTGATATAATTTTTCCGAGCATTTAGCTATTCAGCCGCATCAATGGCTGCTGGCTCCTCAGCATCGGGAATAATTGCTTCAGCATCTTCTTCAATAGCTTCTGGATCTAACTTAATAGTTAGATAGCGAATCACATCATCGGCAAGACGCATAGATTTTTCTAGGCTTTCAATCGTTTTAGGGGTTGCAGAGTAGTTTACTTGGATGTAAATACCTTCACGGTGTCCCTTGATGTCATAGGCTAATCTGCGTCTGCCACGGTGTTGAATCGTGATATTTTCAGATTCTTGCTGTACTAAGAAGTCTTGATATTTCGCGATCGCTGCATCGGCTTCCTGATCAGGAAGATCGGGACGCAGGATATACATGGTTTCGTACAAACGCTTAACTGTCATTTAATATTTTCCTTACGGTCAGTATTTGGCTTCTAGGAACTTACATAGAAGCAAGGATTTACTATTATACCGCTTTAGGGCAAGCAATCATATAGTTTTTCATAAATTCTCTGACAATAAAAGTTTTGCCTTGTCCTAATCCTTCACTGGGAAGGCAAAACCAACGTTTGATTTTAATCCATTGTCACTCTATCAATTTTATATATTAATCGTATAATTAAAAAATATTAAATAGTAAGCATTTCAGCAAAAATGCTTATCTTAGTTGCAAGATGGAACAAACCCATGACAGTGAAGACTCATACAATCGCAGATGTTTTGATTGTAGAAGATGAGCTTGTTACAGCAAACGCACTCTCGGATGTTCTATCAGACTTGGGATTTCGAGTTCTGGAGATCGTTGACAGTAGTGATGGGGCGATCGCCTCGATCCATCGGCAACGTCCAGAGATTATTTTGATGGATATTAAATTAAGAGGCTCAGATAATGGGATCGCTGCTGCCAATGAGATTCATAAAACCGCTTCAATTCCCATAATTTATCTCACTGCTTTCAGCGATCCTGAGACGTTAAAACAAGCGATCGCCTCTTCCCCCTATGGCTACCTGACTAAGCCTCTGAGATACGCTGAAGTCAATGTGGCTATTATGCTGGCGTTAAAAAAGCATCAAGAAGAACAAATATTACAAGAAGCGCTAGACAAAGAAAAGGAACTGCATATTCTAAAATCTCGGTTGCTCGCCATGGCTTCCCACGAGTTTTCCACGCCCATGTCAGTAATTAGACTGTTGATTTGGAAGTTACAAAACTTTGAGGAGCAGCTAACTAAAGAGAGCAGAGCTAAAAATCTTACTTCTATTCAATCTGCGATCAAAGATATTAACTGGTTACTGGAAGAAGTCAGGTTTATTGCTTGTTCTGAGTCGGGCAAATTCCCATTTAATCCAGAGCCAGTAGATGCTATTACCTATTGCCAGCAACTGGTTGAGAGTTTTCAAACCGAAGAAAGCGGGCGAAAATATCGAATTAAATTTGATAGTCAAGGGCTAGCCTACAAGTTGAATATTGACAAAAAATTGCTGTGGCATATCTTCATGAATCTAGTTTCTAATGCCATTAAGTACTCCTATGAAGGTGGCACTATTGATGTAGATTTAACTTGTGACGCTCATCAATTAGCTCTAAGCATTAGCGATCACGGCATTGGTATACCTACAGAATATTTAAATAATTTATTTTTGCCATTTTTAAGAGCTGAAAATGTTGGCAATATTAAGGGGTTAGGGATGGGACTATACATTGTCAAGCAAGCAGTAGAAGCCCATAATGGCAATATCAATGTCGAAAGTGAAGTCAATGTGGGAACTAAGTTTACAGTTGTTTTACCATCAGCAAAAAATCTATTAGAAACTGAATTAACAGAAAAATATTGAACTAACGATTAGAGCTATAAGTGACTGGAAATAATTAAAAAAACAGAACTAAAACCTATAACGCACGCGCAGCGTGCGTTATAGGTTTTAGGATTTTATATTTAATTGCACTCAGCTACTTAGTATGAAGAATTCAATCCTCTAAAAACCAAGATTCTAATCGATTTGATTTCAATTTTATACCTTGAGGAATAAGTCTTTAGACTTATTTTTTGATCCTAAATTCATAGCGATCGCCTATTATCACTAAAGTAAATTCTAGGCTGGAAAGCTTATATAGCAACAGATTTACAATCCGAATAAATCCTTAAATACTATTTGTAAGCCGATGGAATTTGTATTTAACAATACTTTACATATAACTAAAACAGGTGTAAGGTTTAGTTCATGTTAAAAGTCAGTATTAATTTTCCTTTATTACGGCATAGACCATGTTTCCTAAAGGAGGTAACGGCATGACAGAACTAGGAATGAACTGGAAAGAGTAAACGACTATTGATTATTTGTTGGGGCTATAACTAGGCAAATTTTTAAACTCAACGCATATATAGGTCTAGTTATCAGTCAATCACAAATCGATTATTTACTGTCTCACAAATTTTACTTTGTATGGATTCCCGCTAGTAGCATAGGCTAGAGAATTCTCATCAATTATTAATAGTAAATATTAATGGTAAAAGGTGAGACCTCAATATTGGAGGTTTTATGAATGTTCGTGGAAAGACGGCTCTAATCACTGGAGCCTCAAGGGGTATTGGTCGGGCAATCGCCTTAGAATTGGCTCAACAGGGAGCACAATGCTTGATTTTGGTGGCAAGGGATCGCGATCGCTTAAATTCTGTAGTTTCCGAAATGGAATCTCTAGGAATAGAAGCGGTGAGTTTACCTCTCGATTTATCCCAAACTATTGAGGTAAATATTGCGATCGCTCAAGTCTGGCGGGATTATGGTCCTATCGATATTTTGATTAACTGTGCGGGTGTGGCGCATCAATCATCTTTTTTGCGATCGCGCTTTCAGGATGTTCAATCCGAAATCGAGGTCAATTTGCTAGGGATGTATGCAATCACGCGGATGGTGGCAAGACGGATGGCTGCTCAGCGCAATGGCAGAATTATCAATGTTTCTAGCCTGATGGGTAAGGTTGCCGCGCCAACAATGGCAACCTATTCTGCAACTAAATTTGCGATCGTGGGGTTCACTCAGGCTCTGCGAGGAGAGCTAGCTGCCTACAATATCAAGGTATCTGCCTTACTGCCATCTCTTACGGATACGGATATGGCACAGGATCTAGAATGGTTTCGCTGGGTGGCGCTGATGACTCCCAATCAGGTAGCTAAAGCGTTGATCTCTGGATTAAATCGCGAAACTCCTGAAATCCTTGTCGGATGGCAAAGCCATCTCGCAGTATGGTGTCATCGTCTCTTTCCATCCCTAATGGAAAAGATCCTGTTAATCGCCGCTCCTAAAGTCGGCTGAGCCCTTAGAAAGAGAAAGATGCTTAGCATCTTTCTCTTTAAGCAAATTTACGCAACATTTTAAAAAAGTAGGGAATATGATATTTCACCGCCGCTTCATCGTCGATTTGTTTTGCATAGAAATCTCTAGCAATTTCTAGTGAGAGTTGATCTCTATACACAGAAATATCTCTACTCCATTCATCACTTGGCTGCACTTGATGCCAATATTCTTTGGCTTTTCGGGTAGTTAGCAAACTAAAAATTAGTTCATGTTTTCTATTCTCATCTGTAGTATTTTGAAATTCACTTATCCAGCTATCTTTGAGTTTGTCTATTCCACTAAAATCTAGTCCAGTACAGTGATTAATACGAGAACAGGCGATCGCAAAGTTAGCTTTTAAATCAGCATCTAAACATAAATCTTGAGACATTGCGAGATAAATATTTTCAAGTAATAATTCGCTATCTTTGTAAAGTGGCTGGATGGAATATCCATCAAATATTGATTGAATTGCTGGAACTAAAAAGTATGCTTCTTTATGAATCAATCCTGTCACTAATATTTCATGAGTTTCTTGATCGTTATCAGCATTAGCCTCATTAATTTTTATTTTGTCATAAAGGCTGCAAAAGATTTCCTGCGTATTTGAGAATCGATAGTTATAAATGGGTCTTATTTGAATATCGAGATCTACGATCGCAAATATTTTTCTAGGGTGAAAATATTGATTGCCTGTATCTTCCTCAAGCATTTCTAAAAGGGTGAAATATGTATTGGCAACATTGTTACAGTCACCGCAGTTAAAAAACTCTGGTCGAGAGTTTCTCCAATTACTAGGAATACAAGCTTTATAAAAATTTGAGTCTGGCAATGTATCCATTCTTCCATAGGATTGTGGAGATGGTCTGCCTTGTTCTCTAGGGATAACTCCTTCGCATAAAACAATAATCTTGTTACGGATTTTACGTTGCTTCAAAATTATTTCGCAGTGTTGCTTTAACTCTTTCTCACTAAAACTCATAACTAATCACTACGTCTTTCGGTGAGTTTTGGCTCTAACACTTTGACATGAGAAGGTGTTAAGGCTTGACATAATTCATATGAATGAGTCGCCAATATATATTGATTACTAGGAACCCATTCAACTAAGTCTGAGACAACTTGATATTGCCAATCAGGATGTAATGCAAGATCAACTTCGTCCATTAAAACAATTGAGTTTTCAATATTATAGTACTTGAGCCAAATATAAATACTTAGTCTTTTGAGTTCGCCATGGCTTAAATCTTCTGTCTCAATCTCCACCTTTTTGCCCGATATATTTTTTGTGAAAGTTAACCCTGATAAATCAGGTGTTATATTGACTTGCTTATCATGGAGTAAAAAATTTAGATCTTTTAATAGCTGTTTATAATTATTGCCATATTCACCAGTTAAGCGAGCTACTTCAAAGTCAAGTTGTCCAGCACGCTGAATAGCAGCAATGAGAGTCTTAACGGCTAAAAAGTCATAGGTGATCAGTCCAGTTAAGTTAGAATTCATTCTTTCAAGATCTGCATAATAGTTATTGCGATTTGTTAATAATGATTTTCTACTAGCTTTAGAAAGGAAAAGAAAAACTTGAGTAGATGGCGCTGCCAAGAATATTTTATTTGATAAATTAGTTAAGAACTGATTTGCAATATTTATGTCTAAATTATCGATACGGCAAAGTAATGCTTCTTTTTCAATATCTTCTTGAGATGAATAAGTAGTTATATATTGAGTGTTGTTTGATTTCAATTTTTCTATGAGTTTATCAATAAATTCTGATATAACTTCCGCTTGAATTTCGAGCTTTCTATGTTCATATAATAATTTTGATTTTGTCTCCTTCTCAAATTTATTCAAGAAGTCAGAATCAGAAAATTCAATCTCTATGGATTCAAAATCAATATTTAAGCTTAATAATTCCTTTTTTAAAGTGTCAGGAAATTTTTTGTAAGGATTAGATGAAGACTGCCTCATTTCAAATTGATGAATGATGCTATTTAACTGATCATCTTGAAATTTAAATCTAGAAATTGCTTGCTTGATTTCTTCTAGTTTTGTAAACAATGAAAAGCTTGTATCATTTTTTATTTCCTTATTATTTATGGTTTTTAATGTTTTATTTACATAATCATCTGTACAGACAAAAAACTCAAGGTGCACAGTTTTTTTGCCATCCCAAATATCAATTATTGCTAATATTCTTTTGCTCTCACGCTTTCTCAAACTAAACCCATTAAGTAAATTCTTTAATGCAGGTATTCGCTCAAGATTAGTTGAACAGTGTAATAACACAAAAATCAATTGCAATAAAGTACTTTTTCCACCACCATTTTGGCTACCAAGTGGGAAAACTCTAGGATTAAAATTTTTCTCGAAAGTGATATCTACATCCTTTAGAACCCGAAAATCAGGAACTTGAACTCTTTGTAAATGCATATAGACTCCTGTTGTTTCCTTGTAAACGCTTAATTAACTGATTCCTGCTCAATTAATTTTACTGCATCTGCCAAAATCTCATCGCGATCACAAATTACTCTAAAACCTAATCTGGAAACTTTCTCGCTGAATGTAATATTCGCAAAATATCGACAAAACTTCCATTAACTCGATACACGATGAAATAAGGATTGACCACAATTTCTCTTGTGTCCTTTACTCGCCCAACACGTCCCATTTCTGGAAAAGTCTCCAATTGCTTCACAGCACTGCGAATCTTGATTATCAATTTTAATGCCGCCTCTGGATTGTCTCTAGCAATATATTCATGAATTACTTCTAGATTATGTAGGGCTTTGCGTAACCACCTAACTTTCATTAAAGCGCCCAAACATTGTATCTACATCTTCATCACTAGCAAAATCTTCTGCATCTACCTCAGCGATCGCTAAATTAATTTCCGCAATCTGCCACTTATAAATTTCAATATAGTTCTCGATCGCCTCATTCAACAGGTAAGAGCGATCGCGATCTAGTTCCTTAGCGATCGCGTCTAATGCTTCACGCTTTGTGCGATCGAGCCGAAAGGTAATCGTTTCCTTAGCTATAGTTGACATCGTATTATCAAGTAATGCGTTGTAATACAAACATTATACATGAGAGCTTTTAAAATGCAAAAATCCCGATAATTTCAAAAAGCTTACTCTGTAAACCTTTCAAAAATTATCGGGATTGGTTGGGCAAAGTTCAGGTTTAAAAGCCTAGACAACTACAAAATTCACCAACTTTCCAGGAACTGCAATCACCTTCTTAATCTCCTTACCTTCGAGATACTTCTGCGCCGCATCCGAACTACGCGCATATTCCTCTAAGGCTTGCTTATCGTTGCTGGCGCTAGATGGCACTTGGAGACTACCGCGCACTTTGCCATTGATTTGGATGACGAGCGTAATCTCATCAACGGTGAGCGCATCGGGATCATGGGTAAGCCAAGACTGCAAATGAATCGAGCCTTCATTCCCAATTAATGACCAAAGTTCCTCAGCAATGTGCGGGGCAAAGGGAGCAAGCAAAGTTAAGAGAGTTTCGATACCTTCTAAGAAAGTAGCCGAACTCTTATCTTCAGCATCTTGCAATGCGTTACTGAGCTTCATCATTTCCGAAATGGCGGTATTCAATTGATAGCCTCCATCGAAATCTTCGGACACTTCCTTAATAGCGATGTGAATTGCTCGGCGGAGATTCTTATCAACTTTCTTAGAGATACCATTCTGCTTAGTTTCGGCAAAACTAGACACCAATCGCCATACCCGATTTAAGAAGCGTTGTTGACCTTCGACATCGGCATCTTCCCATTCCAAATCCTTTTCAGGAGGAGCTTTAAAAAGAGTGAACATCCGCAAAGTGTCAGCTCCATATTTAGCGATCGCCTGTTCAGGCGATACACCATTGCCCTTAGATTTGGACATCGTGGCAAAGAGAGCTTGCAAAGGTTCGCCAGTTTTGGGATCTTTGGGATCTTTAGGATCGACTAAAGCCGAAGGAACCCATTTGTCCTTACCACCCTTGTTCGGGTTCATGTAGGTCAAGCCCTGCACCATGCCCTGTGTGAGCAATCTCGTAAAGGGTTCATCGAAATTGAGCAATCCGCGATCGCGTAAAACCTTAGTCACAAAACGGGAATAGAGCAAATGCAAAATCGCATGTTCTACACCACCGACATATTGATCGACGGGCATCCAGTTATTAATAGCATTGCGATCGCCAATTTCTTGATCATTCCGCGCATCGGCAAACCGCAAGAAATACCAAGAAGAATCGATAAAGGTATCCATCGTATCGGTTTCGCGCTTAGCAGCCGTGCCACATTTAGGACAGGGGACATTTACCCAAGAATCTAATTGTGCCAAGGGGGACGCGCCACGACCTGTGAGTTCGACATCTTCGGGCAAAGCGATCGGTAAGTCGGCATGGGGAACGGGAACTATTCCGCATTTCGGACAATGGATGACGGGAATCGGACAGCCCCAATATCTTTGGCGCGAAATCAACCAATCACGCAAGCGATAGGTGATTTTAGCGTTTCCCCATTGATTCTTTTCTGCAAGTTCTACAATTTTAGTTTTCGCCGTTACGGAATCCAATCCGTCAAACTCTCCCGAATTGATCATGATGCCTGCTTCGGTGTAAGCAGCTTTCAGCGCTTTATCGGTTGCATTAGGGGCATTAATTACGATTTGAATCGGAAGATTGTACTGCTTCGCAAAGGCGAAATCGCGAACATCATGGGCAGGAACGCCCATCACTGCGCCTGTGCCATATTCAAAGAGAACGTAATCGGCAATCCAAATAGGAACTTCTTTGCCAGTGAATGGATTAAACACGCTTGCGCCGATCGCTATGCCACGTTTGGGGCGATCATCGGAAGTGCGATCAATCTCGCTGAGATTTTTGACTTCTTCGATAAATTTGCTGACGGCTTCTTTTTGATCGGCAGTAGTTAAAGTCTCGACGAGCGGATGCTCAGGGGCAAGCACGACATAGCTCACACCATAAACCGTATCGGGTCGCGTCGTAAAAACAGTAATTTTCTCTTCACTGCCAACAATTGGGAAACTTAGCTCTGCGCCTGTGGACTTGCCGATCCAGTTGGCTTGCATGATCTTGACATTAGAGGGCCAGTCATTGAGTTTGTCTAAATCCTGCAAAAGCTGTTCGGCATAATCGGTTATTTTCAAAAACCATTGACGCAATTTGCGCTTCTCCACCAACGCGCCCGATCGCCAAGATCTGCCTTCACTATCGACTTGTTCATTGGCAATTACGGTTTGGTCAATCGGATCCCAATTAACCTTAGCTTCCTTTTGATAAGCCAAACCTGCTTCTAAGAATTGCAAAAAAATCCATTGTGTCCATTTGTAATAGTCGGGCGAACAGGTAGCTAACTCACGCTCCCAATCGTAGGATAAGCCCACTTGCTGAAGTTGCGATCGCATATTGTCGATATTGGCATAAGTCCATTTCGCAGGATGGGTATTGCGATCGATCGCCGCATTTTCCGCAGGCAAGCCGAACGCATCCCAACCCATGGGGTGCAATACTTGATAGCCTTGCATTCTTTTATAACGAGCAATGACATCGGTGATCGTATAGTTGCGGACATGCCCCATATGCAGATCACCCGATGGATAGGGAAACATTGACAGCGCATAGAATTTCTTTTTTTTGGTTTCAGAACCAATTGCGTCGTTATTTACCTTGTCAAGTTGTTTCTCGGCCCAAACTTTTTGCCACTTGGGTTCGATCTGCTGGGGATTGTATCTAGTGTCCATTACTTATCAATCAATATGCGAAAATATGCGAATAAGAAAGCAAGCGATCTCAGCGATCGCGAGTCTTGAATCTTAATAATACTAAATATTTAGCATGAAAGCTCTAACCTACCTGAATTGAGGTGAAATACGATGACAGCCCAACTAGTTACACCCAATTTTACGAGCAATATTCATAGATTTACGGTGCAGCAATACCATCTCATGCACGAGGCGGGGGTGTTTGCGGAAGGGGATCGCTATGAATTAATTAATGGAGAAATCAGAGAAATGTCGCCAATTGGCATCAAGCACGCGGTTTGTGTGGCAAAAACAGCAAGATTGTTTCAAATCAAATTAGGCGATCAGATAATTATTTGGTCACAGAACCCCATTCGCCTATCAAATCATTCAGAACCGCAACCAGATATTGCCATTCTCAAATGGCGTGATGATTTTTATGCTAGTGCTTTGCCAACGCCAGAGGATATTTTATTAGTCATCGAAGTTGCTGATAGCACGATCGCCTATGACCGTGATGTAAAAATGCCTTTATACGCCGCCAATGGGATTCCTGAAATGTGGCTATTTGATGTCAATCAGCAAATTATCGAAGGATATTCCCAACCATCAGCTTCAGGCTATAAGCGATCGCAGCGCTATGAGCAGGGTGATACGCTCTCTCTGCTTCCATTTCCTGATGTGATTTTTAATTGGGAAGCCCTGATCTAAAAACTTGATTGGCGGTGAGGTTTAGCTCAGGGAAAATTTGCGAAATTAGGCGATCGCTATTTTGAAATTTGCTAATTTGATATTCTCCATCCACCAAATTACAAACCGAGATGGTCGGTTGCTTGGGATTACCGATAAAGTTGCGTCCACCTAATGCAGCATAATCAATAATCCAATATTCAGCTATTCCCATCTCTTCATAATCGGCAAATTTCAAATGATAATCATCTCGCCAATTAGTAGATACAATTTTGATCGCTAAAGGTATGGATGCACCCTGACTAAGCACTGATTCTTTTTTCCATCGTGGTTCATTGGGCAGATTGGCGCGATTTACTACTAATATGTCTGGGAAATATCCAGAATCTTTGCCTTCAGGTCTGACGATTACTTGATTAGGAATGCCGTATGGTAGTCCCAATCGTTTGATTTCAAAGGGGATTTCTACACCCAAAAAGCTTTTAATTTCTTCGTGATCTCCAACTGGTTGAGCCATTTCAACAATATTTCCGTTACGTAGTTCGTAACGCACGTCAGAATTTTCAGGAAGAAATTCCACAAATTCATCAAAGGTCGTAACTTTCGGTAAGGTTTGGGTCATCATGGTGGGTATGATTTGCCTACGACAAAAATATTATTTCTATATTATCAGGTTCATTTCGTTTTTGTTAAAAGCGATCGCCCCTGCCCCGATCATACTTTCGATCCAGTCGTAGAAAAACTTCTAAAGTCAAGCAGAGCATTCCAATTAGAAGGAAGGAAATAGAAGTTTTTCAGTATATTTATCGCAAGGAATAAAGGCAGTTTTTCAGTGGCGATTATATCTGCTATCCATTAAGTAGTTAAGCATAATTAAAAACCAAAACTAGAGAGCGTACCGCCCGCGTAGCGGGCGGTACGCTCATCTAGGGTTTAAGTTTACTTATGCTTAGATTAGTTAGTGGAAGGGTGGAAGTGTTCGTAAATATGTTGGGCTAATTTTTTGCCAATTCCTTCTGTCTCTGCGATCTGCTCGACGGTGGCTTGGCGAATATATTCAACGGAATGAAACTTCTCCAGCAATACTTTCTGGCGATGATGTCCTAAACCTGTAATCTGATCGAGGTGCGATCGCTGCATCCTCTGAGTACGTTTTTTGCGGTGAAATGTAATCGCAAAACGGTGAGCCTCATCGCGTAATCTTCTTAACACCTGTACCCCAGCCCGTTCTGGATCGCCGCCAATCAATGGCTCCGATTGTTCGGGTAAGAAGATCTCTTCCCGTTTTTTGGCAAGGCTAATGACCGTAAGGCGATCGCGTAACCCTAATTTATCAATGATTTTCATTACCGATGAAAGCTGTCCCTTTCCGCCATCAATCATGACGACATCGGGTAAATCATCTTCTGGGGGATTGGTGATTGGGGATTGGTAATTGGCGTGATTTTTAAACCTTCGGGCGATAACTTCTGCCAGACTGGCGAAGTCGTCGGAATGACCAGTTTGAATATCGGGATTGCGGATTTTGTAGTGACGATAATGCTGTTTGGCGGGAATGCCGTCAATAAATACCACTTGACTCGCTACGGCATCCGAGCCTTGAATGTGGGAAATGTCATAGCCTTCAATCCGATGGGGAAGACTATCTAGATTAAGAATTTCCGCAAGGTCTTCCAATCCCTGTAAATTGCGATCGCTTTGTTTTTGGATTCGGGCTAATTCATATTGAGCATTGCGTTCTACCATTTCGATGAGTTCCGCTTTAAGCTGGCGTTGGGGGGTGGCGATCGCGACTTTGCGCCCCTTGCGATCGCTCAGCCAGGCCTGCAAGATTTCGACTTCGGGAAGTTCTAATTGGGTATGGACTTCATTGGGAATCTCTACGGGATCGCAATTTTGATAGTGAGCCTCTAACGTCCGTTGCAAGATCGCTTCGGGGATGTCACTCTGACTATCAGCGACAAAAGCCAAACGTCCCACTAAGCGTCCTGCCCTAATCTGAAAAAGCTGGATGCAGGTATGTTGAGCGTCGTAGGCAAGGGCGATCGCATCGCGGGAAACCGTATCATCGGGCAGCGATACTTTCTGATCGGCTCCTAAATTTTTCAGCACTTGAATGCGATCGCGGAGATCAGCAGCCTTCTCAAATTCCAAATCTGCGGCAGCAGTTTCCATCTTTTCGGTAAAGGATTCCACCAACTCACTCGACCGACCCTGAAAGATCATCGCCACTCGCATGACGATCTTCTGATAATCCGCTGGTGAAATCTTTTCCTGACATACTCCAGGACATAAGCCTATGTCATAGTTCAGGCAAGGACGATCCTTAAACATGGGAACAGGTCTTTGCCGTAAGGGAAAAGCACGTTTGATAATTCCTAAAGTACGTTTGAGATTAAATACATCCACATAGGGACCATAGTACTTATCTTTTGTGCCGCCCATCCTCCGTTTGCGCGTAATAAAAATGCGTGGATAGTCTTCCGACCAAGTGATACAAACGTAAGGATATTTCTTATCGTCTTTGAGAAGAACGTTGTAATAGGGTTGATATTGCTTAATTAGATTGGCTTCGAGGGCAAGGGCTTCGGCTTCGGAGTCAGTAACAATAAACTCGATCTCATGCACTAACTGCACCATCATGGCGATGCGCGGCGATAAGTCCTGACTACTGCGAAAATACGATCGCACTCGATTGCGGAGTGCTTTGGACTTACCAATATAGATCACCCCATCTTGGCGATCGCGCATAAAATAAACCCCTGCTTCCAAAGGGATTTCCTTTAATCGCGCCTGTAGTTTTTCAGGATTTTGCAATAGTGGATCAGTCATAAATCCAATCATATCAAATCCTTATATAGCTGTCGCCACTCGCGTACCTAATACCAATTCACGAAAGTGTTGTCACACTTTCGTAAATTAAAAACTAAACCTAGTAAGGGTTTTTAAGTTAAGAAATGGCGTAGCCATTTCTTAACTTGGTAATAAGAAGAGAATGCAGCGCTTCGCGCCGCATTCTTTTCTTGGGGTTTAATTATGATGATTAGGCGATCGCCAAAACCATCAACCCAAAATCGGGTTAACTTCAGGCTAATTTGGGGCAAGCAGATGCTGCCAAGCTTGCCGTTGGGCATTGGTGCTTTAGACATGACTGCGTAAAGGCTTCATCCAGTTCTGGATCGGTGGGCATTTGCCCAAAGATCATTTTGCAACTGAGGTCTTCAAAGTTGGGGGTCATGGTGAGTGGAATTCCAAACTTCTCGGTAAAAAATACTTGCGTGGGTACTTTACACATATTGACACACATGCCCACACAGCCACTATCAACCAGATAGCGACATTTTTTGATATGAACTGCCGATGGTTGCGATCGCAGGGTTCCATCTTCCAAATTGATCTCGGCTTCAATAACCTCGCAGGGACCAACTAACCACTCAAACATTTGCGCCGCAAACCATGCATTGAGAACGCATACGAGCCTTGTCGGAGAGAAAAAAGTACGGATTGCCCAGAGCGCTGGCGACGGAACTAAAGATTGCAATACTTTAGCAACTAGGATCTGCTGTTCTTGGGCATTACGTCCCTGCATAATTTGTTTTGATAGCTCAACAAAGCCCTCGTACCCCCCAATTGTCGTCCCTTTGCCTAAAGCTTCTGACATTTTGCGAGAAAACAGCCAGATAAACATGCGATCTATAAAATTGTCATTGTATTCATCTCTGGCAATAGTTTGTAGGGCTTTAGGCTGCATAGATTAAGTTAAATCAGACTACCAAGATTTGCTGTAACGATTTTAACTGAATTTGCAATCATATGGATCCTATGAATGGTGTGAATGGTGGAGCTAGTCCTATCTCAAACGTCTTATGACTTAGCGATCGCTTGATAGAGAAATGGGGATAGATTAAATCTCATTAAGCGTTAGCGATCGCTTAAACTTCTTGAGAATTAATCACCAACACACGCACTTTAGAACTAGTTGTGGCAATGTCTTCATCAACAGGATCATTTTGATTTTGTTTTAAATTAAGTTTTAATCCCAGAAATCCCAAGGACTGACAAATAAGTTCGCGGACAATCTCCGAGTTCTCACTTAATTCCGACGTAAACACGATCGCATCCATACCACCTAGACTCATCAGCATAGAACCAAGGCAAGATCTCAACCGATGAATGTATATATCTAAGGCTTGTTTTGCTCTAGAGCGCTCTGTATCGATCACAGATCCCGCAGATTTTAGATTATCAGATTTCGTAGAAGTAGTAACTAAACTCGATTCCCTGTCTGCTTCTTGATTGGATGAAGCTTGAGGATCATTATCCTGTCGCATCATCTCATTCAAAACATCAGTATCAATTGAGCCAGAGCTATAGTCGATCATCAAACCTTCTAAAGGGGTAAATCCAGTCGCCGTATCGATGATCTGACCATTGTGAATGGCAGCAAGAGAACAACCACTATCTAAATTACAAGTTATCAGTCGTAATTCTCTAATATCTCGCTTTAAGACTTCAGCGGAGCGCTGAGCGCAATAATAGTGAATGCTTTCATTTAGTCCATAATGTTGCTTATCCACTTCTATAGGACTACTAGAGAGGGTAGAGATGGTAGCTAGATTAGCAACAGGAGAAGTAGTTTGAGGTTTGTCATCGGTAATGTCATCGTCTTCCTCTAAGAGTGGCTTGACCACAATCTCCTCCCAATCTAAATCAAGCCTTGCACAAATTTCAAAAAATACGTATCGATCAACAGGCTTCCCTGCAAAAAAGCGCCAAATCGGCTGCCTTGTTTTGATACCTACTTCCTCAGCAAGATAATCTTGCGTCCAACCTTTATGAGCAAACCGCTTTTTAGCCTGCTTTATACCTGCTGCTGATGCTTTTAATGATCGCTTAGAGATAACAGGAACCTCCTATTCTTAATTTTAGTAATACATATTAATTCTAGCTAAAAGCTGATAGGTTCAATGTATATATTTAAGACAAAATCAAACATTTTGAGCAAATCAAACATTTATTATTATAGCAACAAAAAAATAGCTAGGACTAAGCACAACCTAAAAGGCGAGTGGTGACGGGAATTGCCTTCACCAACTGCCTTTTGGGTTTATACCCTAAGTAAATATTCCGTTACTACATATAAAAAAGATAGTCATAATATTTCAATTTTTCAAGAGAATTGTTTGATTTTAAAATTAATGTTTGATTTTGATTGACAAGCTAAAAATTGATAAGCTAAAAATTGATAATTAACGTGAGTTCGGAATAGTTTGAAACAGGCTTTGAGAAAGGGTTTGCGTAGCCCCCCTTTCTCAAAGCCCAAAAGTAAAAGCCTTGCTACGCAAGGCTTTTACTTTTGGGCTTTTAAAATTTGCCAGCTTAATCCGAACTGACGTTAATTAGCCAGGCATAAAACTTAAAACCTAGAAGAGCATACCGCCCGCGCAGCGGGCGGTATGCTCTTCTAGGTTTTAAGTTTACTTATGCCTACTCCCTTCCCACCAAAGAAATAGACATACAAAACCAAGAATTAGCGTTGCGGAGCGAAGCGCCGCAACGTCTAATTTTTCACTGGGAAGGGAGTAGCTAGTTATTAAGGAATATTGAGGGGGAACCGATAACCAAGGCAATACTGGCGTTAAAATATTAAACCAATAATAAAACAATTCTAAAAAATATCTATGTCCGATTCTAAGGTCAGTGCTGCCGTAGCGAGCCTTTACAATACCTATCCCTTTCCCCCAGAACCAATCCTAGACGAACCACCTCCTGGATATAACTGGCGTTGGAATTGGCAGGCTGCCTATAATTTTTGCACTGGGCAAAAACCTGCTAAAGACAATATTCGGATTCTTGATGCTGGCTGTGGATCGGGGGTCAGCACTGAGTATCTAGTACATCTCAATCCTGAAGCAAATGTCGTGGGGATCGATCTTAGTGAAGGAACCTTGGCTGTCGCCAAGGAACGTTGCAAAAGTTCGGGAGCAACTAGAGTTGAATTCCATCATCTCAGTTTGTTTGATGCCGATCGCCTTGAAGGTGAATTCGATCTGATCAACTCGGTCGGAGTCCTCCACCATACCGCCGATCCCATTCGAGGTATTCAGGTATTAGCCAATAAGCTTGCTCCTGGGGGACTGTTACATATCTTTGTCTATGGCGAATTAGGACGTTGGGAAATTCGTTTAATGCAAGAAGCGATCGCCTTATTGCAAGGCGATCGCCGTGGCGATTACGTTGATGGCGTAAAAATTGGCAGGGAAATCTTTGCTAATCTGCCTGAAACGAATCCTTTACGCCGTCGCGAGAAAGAACGTTGGGAAATGGAAAATACACAGGATGCCTGTTTTGCTGATATGTACGTGCATCCCCAAGAAATTAATTACAATGTGAATACCGTATTTGAATTAATCGATGCATCGGGATTAGAATTTCTTGGCTTCTCGAATCCACAGGTTTGGGATTTAGCGCGATTAATTGGCAAAGTACCCGACTTAATGGAACGATCGCAACATCTTACAGAACGTCAACGCTATCGCCTAATCGAAGTTCTTGATCCCCATACAATTTCGCATTACGAGTTCTTTTTGGCACGTCCACCTATTCCTAAAAAGACTTGGCAAGTTGACGAAGATTTACTTGCCGCAATTCCCGAACCTAGCCCCTGTATCTATGGCTGGAAAGATAGTCCTAGTTTCTTCGATTATAATTATCAGCTTGCGCGCATCAGCGACGCTGAATGGAAGTTCCTATTAGCTTGTGACGAGAATCAGACAAAACAGCAAACTGTCGCTCAGATTTTACAATCCGTGGAGGCAAGCTTAGATGATGTGCGATCGCTCCAAAGGCAACAGGTGATTCTTTTGCAAGTTTGAGAGCCTACTTCCCATTAAGGATAGGCGGTACAAAGTACCGCCTATCCTTAACTATTTAATACCAAAGCTCAAAATGGCTATGCCATTTTGAGCTTTGAAAAACCTTACTGGGTTTGGTTTTTAATTTGAAACGGACTTTGGGAAAGGGTTTGCGTAGCAAACCCTTTCCCAAAGTCTAAAAGTAAAAGCCTTGCGTAGCAAGGCTTTTACTTTTAGACTTTGAGAATTTGCCAGCTTAACCCGAACTAACTTTATTTAGATACAAGAGGAAGCTACGGGTTTAGCTAATAAATCTAATAGAAGACGATGTAATAGATTTGTCTGTTCTAGCATTGCCATATGTCCACAATTAGGAAGCTCAAATACATTTTCACCATAGCCATTAAATGAAGGATGAAAACTTGCTAGGTGGCGCACGTACTTCGGTTCCATAATATTGTCATTTGCGCCAGCTATGAAATAAATAGGTTGGCTTAACTTGGAGACGATTTGCGGTAATTTATGAACTTCTTCTTCACTGGTCGAATCGAGCAAAGTTCCCTTTGCGGCTGCATATTTAGCAGACACAAAATCGATCGTTCGTTGTTTTCCCCAAAATAGATCCAGAGGGCTTTGAACGCTATCTTTCGCAAATTGTGCGTGGATGGGAGGTAGATTTTGTAACCAACGGGGGCGCAACTTTAAAATAATTTTGCCAGCACTCCGAAATTTTTCAAACTCTTCTTTAATATAAATTCCACCCCCCGCATTGAGACAAACTACACCCAAAATCCGATCACTTAACAAACTCGCTGCCCACAGAGCGATCGCACCTCCGAGGGAATGCCCCACCAACCAAACTTGAGAAATTTCTAAACGATCCAGTAACTCTTCGAGATCTCTTGCGTAGCTGATTAGCGAATATTCATCGCGATCGCCAATTTCAGATAGTCCAAACCCTCTTAAATCATAGGATAAACATTGAAAATCTAATTGCAAGCGATCGATTAGTGGTTTCCAGTAAGCTTGACTGAGCATCCAACCATGTAAAAAAGCGATAGTCGGAGCTGGGGGGCTGTCAACAGGAGGCGCAGGCGTGAGGTTATAGCTGTGTTTTGCTCCTTGAATGATGACATTAGACATATAGATAAAAGCCTATAGTTACAAACTAAATGCGATCGCTAACTCGATCATATAGCAAGACTGGGGCGTAACACCCCGAAGTCACCAGTGGGATAATTCCCATACATCCTCAAAAATAAACCTCATTGCTATTTTTTTTACGATTTTCCTGAATCCTCCTGTTTTGTCTAAATATTTTGTCTCAATATTACAGCGCGTTGCGCTCAAACCCAAACCAAGGAAATTGTTGAAAGCGTTGCTTCGCAAAGCTTTCAACAATTTCCTTGTAGTTCGTTTGATCGATAATTGCTGTAAGTAGCTGGGCATAATTAAAAACCAGAATCAAAACCTGTAGCGCACGCGCAGCGCGTGCGCTACAGGTTTTGGGGTTTTATATTTAATTGCACCTAGCTACTTAGCTAAAAAATCAAAAACCCAAAAAAGGAAGGTTGGCGCTTCACGCCAACCTTCCTTTTCTAAATATGCATTGTGCCTAGTTACCAAATACCCTTGGCAATAACCATACCTTTTCGGCTAAGGCAGCCAACTTTTCACAAAAAAGTAAAGGGTCATAGCCGCACCGACCCCAATTACAAAACGTCTCACGATGATTGGCGCAATTTTTTGGGCATAGTAAGCGCTGATATAGCCACCAATAGATGCCCCGATCGCGGCGATCGCCCCCTGTTGCCAAAGGATTACCCCAGCGAAGACAAAGGGAATCACTGTAATCGCATTAATACAACTGGTTAAGAGAGTTTTATAAGCATTCATCCGATTAATGTTGGTCATTCCCATTAGGGCAAAGGAGGCGAGGAACAAAATCCCCATGCCACCGCCAAAAAAACCTCCATAGACCGCTACCACCAACTGCAAAATTGCAATCAATACCGTTCTCAAAGATTGGAGTTGGGCGAATTTCGACTGTTGCTTTTCGACCCAGACCGTCAGTTTTTTGCTAAAGGCAAAAGCGAGCGTCGCAGTGAGCAACAAGTAGGGGAGAATGCGTAAAAAAACGATCGGTGGAGTTTTGAGCAGCAAAATTGCCCCCGCTAATCCACCGATCGCCCCCAGCACACAAATTTGGATCAATGCACGCTTGTCCTTGGCAAATTCATGACGATAGGCTCCTGCACTGGCTAAGGTACCTGGCAATAAAGCGATCGAATTGGTCGCATTGGCAGGGATCGGCGAAATACCAACAAACATCAATACAGGAAATAAAATAAAGCTTCCTCCTCCAGCAATTCCATTTAGCCCTCCTGCTAGCATTGCCGCCACAAAAATCAGTAAATACTGCACAACCACGAAATATACCCCTTGCAGAAGCACTGCAATAAATCCAAATCTATCTTTTCCACGTAAATACTTTTAGTCCTAAAACATCTAGCAAGAGTTGTATACCTCTTTTCAGGTGGTTTAATACCAATTCACGAAAGTGTTGTCACACTTTCGTGAATTGAAAACCAAACCCAGTAAGGGTTTGACAAGCTAAAAATGGCGTAGCTATTTTTAGCTTTGTTTTTTAGCTTTGGTTTTTAGTTTTGGTACTAAGTAGCTAGGCACAAAATATAAAACCCCAAAGACTGTGGCACAGCCTGCACCACAGTCTTTGTCTCAGTTTTTTATTATGTACAGCTAGGCAAAAACATTTTTTGAACACATTAAAACAACTATGATTCAGTTTCGCAGAAAGCCCCAGAAATTCTTATACAGTCTAGTTCTCAGCATTTGTGTCTGTTTGTTTGCCATCAGTATTAGCACTCCCGCCCATTCTATAAATCTTCCAACGGTTAACCCTCAGCTAATTGATACAGCTATAAATTATCAGCGCCAAGCCGAAGCAGAACTAATCGCCGAACAAACATCGATTGGTCAAAGTTATACCTTTAATCGCTTTGCGGCAATTTTGACTGGGGATGAAATCTACCCAAATGCTGTGTCAACGGCTGCTGCGGGTGTTGTAGGAGCGGCTCTTAGTGGCGATCGCTTGATTGTCCGAGGCGGTTTTTACGATCTAAGTAGCCCCTTACGAGACTATGCCACAGATCCTTTAGTGCCTCCCAATCCCAACATTACATCGGGCGTACATATTCACAAAGGTGCGCCTACTGCTAACGGAGCTTTCCAATACGCTTTACAAGTTACAGTTAACCCTAACGGTTTGAGTGGTGGACTTAAAGGAGAATATCAACTCACCTCCGAACAGCTCCAAGCTCTGAACAGCGGTGGTTTATACGTCGACCTTCATACCAAAGCTAACCGTGCAGGTGAATTGCGTGGCATTTTGAAATTACAGTCATAAAACCCCGAAGAGAGCCGTAGCGCTAAGCGCTACGGCTCTCTTTATTTCTCTCAAAGAGGCTTGATTTTAAGCAAACCTTTCTCTTTTAAGTAGTTCGGCATAATTAAAAACCAAAACCAGAGAGCATACCGCCCCCTGTGCGGGCGGTACGCTCTTCTAGGTTTTAAGTTTACTTATGCCTAGCTACTTAGGTGTTGCTAAGTGTTGACGAAATGCGGGAGCGTTCATTTTTGCTTTAATATTATTGATGTAAGCAATTATTGCCGTCTTAGTGTGTCTAAGCTGCGTGATATCTGGCGTTTATCTTGCATTTATTTTGAGTTAATTCAAGTGCGTTTAGGATTTAGAGCGTAGCCGCAAACTTTCCGCTATAGGCACTGGTACATTTTTTAATCGTTATGCCCAAAGTTCTCGTTTCTGACCCCATCGATCAAGTTGGTATCGATATCCTCTCTCAAGTCGCCACCGTTGACGTAAAAACTACCCTCAGCCCTGAAGAACTGATCCAAATTCTTCCTGAATACGATGCGATCATGATTCGCTCTGGCACCAAACTCACCAAAGAAGCTATCGAAGCTGGCAAAAACCTCAAAATCATCGGTCGTGCTGGTGTTGGGGTCGATAACGTAGACGTTCCTACCGCCACTCGCATGGGTATCGTGGTTGTCAACTCTCCTGAAGGCAATACGATCGCCGCCGCTGAACACACGATCGCGATGATGATGTCGCTATCCCGCTTTATTCCTGCGGCAAACCAATCTCTTAAAGGTGGTAAATGGGATCGTAAAAGTTTTACTGGCGTTGAAGTTTATAAAAAAACGCTTGGTATTCTCGGTTTAGGAAAAATCGGCTCCCATGTCGCTACCGTTGCTAAGGCCTTAGGAATGCGAATTCTTGCCTACGATCCATACTTAACCGCAGAGCGTGCGGAGAAACTGGGTGCGCATTTAGTAGAATTGGAAATTGTGTTGCGTGAGGCCGATTACATCACGCTCCATTTGCCAAAAACTAAAGAAACCCATCACTTAATTAATGCCGATCGCCTAGCGATTATGAAGGATGGTGTCAGAATCATCAACTGCGCTAGGGGCGGGATCATCGACGAAGTTGCGATCGCCGATGCCATTAAGAGTGGTAAAGTCGGCGGCATTGCCCTTGACGTATTTGAAAACGAGCCCCTTGAAGCTGAATCGGGCTTACGCGAACTCGGAGCCAATGTAATCTTGACTCCTCACCTCGGTGCATCTACCGAAGAAGCTCAAACTAACGTAGCCGTTGACGTAGCTGAGCAGATTCGCGATGTATTGCTTGGGTTACCCGCGCGATCGGCCGTTAACATTCCTGGGCTGCGTCCCGATGTATGGCAAAAACTCAAGCCCTACCTCCAACTTGCCGAGATGCTGGGCAATCTGGTCGGACAACTGGCTGGAGGACGTGTAGATACGCTCAACGTCAAGCTCCAAGGTGAAATTGCTAACAGCGAAAGCCAGCCAATCGTGGTAGCGGCCCTTAAAGGCTTGCTCACTCCTGCTCTGCGCGAGCGCGTTAATTTTGTTAATGCCAGTATTGAAGCCAAGGAACGCGGCATTCACGTTACCGAAACCCGCGATCCTTCCGTGGAAGACTACAGTGGTTCGATTCATCTCACCGCCCATGGTAGCCAAGGTCAACAGTCCGTAACTGGTGCATTGCTTGGTAAGTCGGAAATTCGGATTACTAGCATTAATGATTTCCCAATCAACGTTGCGCCTACGCACTATATGCTACTGACCCTTCACCGCGATATGCCTGGCATCATTGGCAGACTTGGCTCTCTCCTTGGCAATTTCAATGTCAATATCGCCAGTATGCAAGTCGGTCGTCGCATGGTGCGCGGTGAAGCCGTCATGGTCTTGAATATTGACGATCCCTTGCCTAGTGGTTTGCTAGATGAAGTCGTGCATATTCAAGGCGTAACTGATGCCTTTGTGGTCAAGCTGTAAAGGATTGCCAAGGCAAAGCTTTAAAAACTAATTGCTTCTTAAGGGTTTCCGAGCTAATTGCTTTAATCTCTAATTAGTTAGGCATAATTAAATATAAAACCCTAAAACCTGTAGCGCACGCGCAGCGTGCGCTACAGGTTTTGAT
>NZ_ALWB01000053.1 GCF_000332215.1 Pseudanabaena biceps PCC 7429 | reverse complement strand
TTAATTACGAATTGCTATGCCCTCAAGCGTAATTTGTTCAATGATGTCATTCGTTCTTTTGTCATGGAAAACTTAGCTGATTACAATTATCTCCTACCTGCAAATCTTCTCCCTTCTGTCAATGCGTAACTTCTAGATTATGATCAGCAAGCTTCGACATACTGATCAACCGTTTTAAACTCAAGCCACCATGCTAAGTTCGACTAAAGAACTTCTAGAAACCGCCCGCCGCAACTCCTATGCGATCGGAGCCTTTAACATTTACAACTTAGAAGGCGTAAAAGCCGTAGTCAACGCCGCCGAAATCAGCCATAGTCCTGCCATGCTGCAACTACATCCCAGCGCTCTCATCTATGGCAAACTTCCCCTAGTCAAACTGTGCCTCGAATCCGCCAAATCCGCCAAAGTACCGATCGCCATTCACCTCGATCACAGCACTTCCGCTAGCGATATTCGCTTAGCCCTAGATGCAGGCGTGCGATCGATTATGGCAGATGGCTCTCCCATGACCTATGCGAAGAATTTAGAATTTACTAGAGATATGACCGCACTCTCCCATAAATTCCATGCAGTAGTCGAAGCGGAAATTGGCAGAATAAGCGGAACAGAAGATGGATTAACGATCGCCGAAAAAGAAGCCAAAATGACCGATCCCATCCAAGCTGTGGAATTTGTGAATCAAACTAAAGTCGATGCACTCGCTGTGACGATCGGCAATGTCCATGGTGAATATAAAAACCCACCCCGTTTAGACTTTGACCGTCTCGAAAAAATTCGTAGCCTGATCGATATTCCCTTAGTTTTGCATGGTGCGTCAGGATTACCTGCGGAAATGATCCAGCGATCGATTCAGTTGGGAGTCTGTAAATTTAATGTAAATACAGAAGTACGCCAAGCCTATATGCAAGCCCTCAAGCTGGAAATCTGCGGGGATAGTCCCAAGGATTTGTTAGAGATCGCGGGAGAAGCGATCGCCGCCATGCAAGAGGTAATCATCGATAAGCTCGAACTTTTTGGTTCCGTTGGCAAAGCCCATTTACATGACAATCCCTATGCAGCAATGCTAGCAGGGCAGGCTCATGGCTAGACGATTGCACCTCGTAATTCTGGCAACACCCCGTAACTGACTGGCATACCATTGGGAAACGCGATCCTGCCCTGCGATCGCACTAACGGCAATGCCATTATGCCCATGCTCCTTGCCTGAACTATGGATATATTCGCCATTACCAATATAAATACCCACATGGGTTGCCTTGATGGGACTGCCAAAAAAGATCAGATCACCAACTTGAACTTCCTCCAAAGCAAGGCGATCGCCAAAGGCTTCTTGCTGATAGGCATCGCGAGGAATCCAAACTCCGCTCGCTGCAAAAGCAGCCTGCATTAAGCCCGAACAGTCATAATTTGGCGCAACCGTACCACCCCAAAGATATTCATTGGGAGTTGCCATAGCGGTTTGGATAAAATTAATTACTGCGGGTAGGCGATCGCCTATTTCTTCAGCACTTAAATCTGGCGGAAAGTTGGCAATATAATTCTGAAAATTGCTCGGTTCCAACTTTGCTAGATCGTCAAGATCTAGCAATCCCTCATAACCATCTTCAAGTAACTGAATTTTTAAAAAGTTTGCCTCCGAAGCGATCGCTTGCAAATATCGACCCTTAGCCATCTGCGTCGCAAGGCGATCGAGTCTTGGCGAATCATAAATATTCAGGTCAGCCAAACTGCGATAGAGCATAGCGATATTCCCCTGTATTCTCCTACAGCGCTTCGCGCTCAAACCCAAACCAAGGAAATTTTTGAAAGCGTTGCTTCGCAACGCTTTCAAAAATTTCCTTGTGGTTCGTTTGATCGGTAATTGCTGTAAGTTTACTTATGCCTAGCTACTTACTATGTGGTTAAACTAGCCTTTTGATATCGCCAAAGGTGCGATAGAAACTACCATTGGAAGATTCGCGGATTTCGTCAACCAGATAACGTGCGCCAGCTTCACGAATATCTCTAGGAAATTGGACTTTCCAATTCTGATTGTAGCCGTCAGAGATAACGCGAATTCTCAATTTACTTCCATCTTGGAAACATTCCACTAATATGCCTTGACTACTATCAGAAGTGGTTTCTACGGTTGCAGAAGGGAGAATATCTTCTAAAGTTGAAGCTTTGATATTGACTGTTTCGGTCACAGTGCCAGACTGAGCTGCTAGAATCGCCGCTTCACTGGCATCAATGCAAGCCAGATAGCCCAAGTGCGTCACAATGTAGAGATGATCTTTAAAGAATTGCATAGACTGGGATGCGCCACAGCCAGAGTCTAGCTTCCAGAGGCGATCGCCTGCTTCGTTAAAACAGTAGATCGCGCCATAGGTATCGCCTGCAAATACATACTTGCCATTCTCAGCCGTGGCACAGGAGCAGAGATAGGCATCACAACGATAGACAGCCTCAACATCACCTTTTTTGCTAAAGCGGTGGACATTTCCAGTAGTTGTCGAAGCAAAGATGCTGGACTCCTCTTGCCAACCAAAGCCCACCAAACCATTGACTTGATGTGACCAAATTTCTGTTCCATCCTCCCAGTCATACATCGTGACCCCATTGTTGTAGCCATGATATACCCCAATCTCATCACAACGCACCATCCAGCCGCGATCGCCTGCGCTCTTTTTCGACCATTGCGACTCATCTTCGTGATTAATCACGGTCACATATCCCGCTGCATCGGAAACAGCGAGAATGCCATCTTTGACATCAATCCAAAAGATATCCACATTATCGGCAATGGCGTAAGCCACACGCGGCAATTTGCCACTGAGATCATAGACATTGCCATCATCACAACCAGCATAAAGCCAATCATCATCAGCGAGAATGCACTTCACCCCATCGGGAAGCTTGTATTGAATCTGGACTTTGCCATCATGGGTAATTGCAGAAATCTTACCTGCTTGATTTCCGACGAAACAGAGATCGTCTTTGATATAAATCCCCAAGGCACTTGCGCCTGTGTCAAACCGCCACACCACAGGCGCTTGAATGATTGGCGATCGCCTTCCTTTTCTAGACTGGTTATAGCTCTCTGCGATCGCGCCTGAACGACGGGTAACAGATCTTTTCTGGCGTTCACCCATGACGGCTAGCTCATAGCCTTTGCGTTTCTTTTCGTTAATCTTTTTGGATGCCTCAGCTAGAGCTTTCTCAGGTGTGGCAAAGGTTGAGACTTTAGTTTGTCCGCGATCGCCGATCCGACCATAGCGGATGGATACTTCTGTATCATTCACAATTACTTCATAAAACTTATGAGAGCCACTATCTCCTTCGGATAGTTCCAAATAGGTTTTTTGTTCTGACATAAGACATCTATCGGTAGTTTTAGCTATTTTAAAGTAATTCCAATCCTCAGAATGGTTTTGCCATTCTGAGGATCACAAGCGTTTGTCGGGTTTGGTGCGGGCTAAACTAACTTTCTAATATCACCAAAGGTACGATAAAAACTACCATTGGAAGATTCGCGGATTTCGTCAACGAGATAACGTGCACCAGCTTCGCGAATATCTTTGGGAAATTGAACTTTCCAATTCTGGTCATAGCCATCAGAGATGACGCGCACCCTCAACTTGCTGCCTTCTTGGAAACATTCTAGTAATACACCTCGGCTCCGATCTGAAGTGGTTTCCAAGGTCGTAGATGGGAGCACATCCTCTAATTTCGGAGCTTTGATATTAATAGCTTGCGTAAATGTCCCTGCTTGAGCAGCTTGAATTGCAGATTCACTAGCATCAATACAAGCAAAAGAGCCGTCAGTTGTGACGATGTATAACCTCCCATTAAAGAACTGCATCGAATAAGCAGAGCCACAACCAGTTCCCAATTTCCAAAGGCGATCGCCATTACGATTAAAACAGTAGATCGAAGAACAGTTATCACCAGCAAATACATACTCACCATCGCCTGCGGTAGCACAGGAATAGATGGCAGCATCACATTGATAGGCAGTGCCGATTTCGCCTTTTTTGGTGAAACTTTGGACTAACTTGTTATAAGTACCAACATAAATCATGGACTCCTCTTGCCAACCAAATAGGACATCGCCTTGGGTGGGCAGATTCCAGATCACTTGTCCATCTTCCCAGTCATACATCGTTACGCCTTGACTATGCCCGTGATAGATGCCAATCTCATCGCAACGCACCATCCAGCCAGCATTGCCACTGCTACGTTTTGTCCATTTCGATTCATCCTCATGATTGATGGTGGTAATACCACCATCTCGATCTGACACCCCTAAAATGCCATCGCTAATATCTAGCCAAAAAATATCCACATCCCGCGCAATCTCATAGGCAACACGCGGCACTTTTCCACCCAAATCATAGACCTTGCCGTCATCACATCCCGCATACAACCAATCGCGATCGCTAACAATACACTTTACGCCATCAGGTAATTTGAACTGATTTATTACTTGACCATCATGGGTGAGCGTATAGATTCGCCCATCTTGATTGCCAACCCAGCAACCCATTTCATCGATCGATACCCCAAAGGCGGGGGCTCCAGTGGCAAACTTCCACATTACTGGCGACTGTTGCGCCGTTGACTTACTGCTAGAAATTTCTCGACGAGTAATCGCCCGTTTTTTGCGTTCGCCCAATACAGCTAGCTCATAACCCTTGCGCTTCTTTTCGTTGATTTTTTTGGTGGCATCAGCTAGAGCTTTCTCAGGTGTATCAAAGGTAGAGACTTTAGTTTGTCCGCGATCGCCAATGCGACCATAACGAATCGATACATTTGTGCCATTCACAATTACTTCATAAAACTTGTGAGAACCACTATCTCCTTCCGATAGCTCTAAATATGTTGTTTGTTCTGACATAAGAAATCCATTGGCAATTTCATAAACTATAGCTGTCGCTAATTGTACTAGGACATAAACCCGAAGAATTGATTGGCGGCGCTTCGCGCCGCCAATCAATTCTTCGGGTTTGATTTGTCCTAAGTCAAGTGACTGTAGCTCCATAGAAGCTCGTAGCTCGTAGGGTGCATTAGCGATAGCATACGCACCATTTGCGTTTATTGGGTGCGTTACGGTGACGCTAACACACCCTACAAAAGAATTAAACAAGAGAGGTGCGGAACGAAGTGCCGCACCTCTCTTGTTCGTTTTGATATGTCATAATAGCGATATTGCGATATATTGCCGAAACGTTGAACCAATCCTACTTTCAGTCCGAATATTTACTCTTTGACCCAGCCACACCAGATCACGATGCAGTAAATATTGTCTTTGCTTTTCCCAATACCTACACCGTGGGAATTACGAGCTTAGGCTATCAAGGCGTATGGGCAAATTTGGCTACGCGATCGCAGGTTAATGTCAGTCGATGGTTTACCGATGCCCATGAGGATTTACCTAGGAAGATTGAAATATTAGGATTTTCGTTTTCATGGGAACTGGATTATGTCAATATTCTTGCCGCGTTGAAAAAATTTGAGATTCCCATCGATACCTGCGATCGCACTGACGAGCATCCGTTAGTATTTGGTGGCGGTCCCGTTCTCACCGCCAATCCTGAGCCATTTGCCGCGTGGTTTGATATTGTCTTGCTCGGTGATGGCGAAGAATTAATTGGGAATTTCCTCAATGCTTACCAAGAAGTCCGTTATGCCAGTCGTGAAATCAAATTGCGTCATTTAGCCAAACTAGATGGAATTTATGTTCCATTATTGTATGAAGTAACCTATGTATCTGATGATGGGGCGATCGCTTCCATTCAACCTATAGATTCAGATATTCCCGCCATAATCCACAAACAAACCTATAAAGGGAACACCCTCTCAGCCTCTACAGTGGTTACAGAGAAAGCCGCATGGGAAAGCATTTTTATGGTGGAAGTAGTGCGGAGTTGTCCAGAGATGTGCCGCTTCTGCTTGGCGAGTTATTTAACGCTTCCCTTTAGAGCGGCTAGTTTGGAATCGAGTTTAATTCCCGCGATCGCTAAAGGACTACAGGTAACCAAACGTTTAGGCTTACTTGGTGCATCGATTACCCAGCATCCTGAATTCGATACCTTGCTGGATTATCTCGCCCAGCCTCAGTTTGATGATGTCCGCCTCAGTCTTGCCTCAGTCCGCACCAATACCCTGACAGAAAAACTAGCCCGAATCCTCTCTACCCGTTATAGTCGCTCGGTCACCATTGCGATCGAAAGTGGCTCTGAACGTTTGCGCGAAATCATCAATAAGAAATTGCATAATGATGAAATCAAGCAAGCGGCGATCAATGCTCAAGCTGGTGGCTTGAAGTCGTTAAAACTCTATGGCATGGCAGGCGTGCCCATGGAAAATGATGACGATATCGAACAAACCATCGAAATGCTAATTTCCCTTCGCAAAATTGCGCCAAAATTAAAGATCACTTTTGGTTGCAGCACCTTCGTTCCTAAATCCCATACGCCTTGGCAATGGCAGGGAGTCAGCACCACTGCCGAAAAGAAAATGCAGCATTTTCGTAAAAAACTATTGCCCAAAGGAATTGATTTTCGTCCTGAAAGCTATAAGGATTCGCTGGTGCAAGCAATGATATCTAGAGGCGATCGCCGTTTGACTAAATTACTGATTTTAGCTTGTAGCTATAGCGATGGGGATGTACCGAGTGATGGTTCCTATAAACGCGCCTTTAAGGAACTGCGGGGACAGTTACCACCTTTAGCTTGGTATGTCCATGAAGATTGGGATGTGCAGCAAATTCTGCCTTGGCAGCATCTCCGTAGTGCTTTGCCCGTAGAGACATTAATTAAACATCGCGAAACTTCTTTCGCCTATTAAGTAGTTAGGCATAATTAAAAACCAAAACCAGAGAGCATCGGGATGCTCTTCTAGGTTTTAAGCTAGCTACTTAGTAATAGAGGCGGCATAAGTGCCGCCTCTATTACTAAGATTGTTCGTTTTGCTGTCTTCTTCTTTCGGATAGACGCATTAAGATTTCCGTATGCACTTCACGCGTGATGGGATAGAAATATGCCAAGGCTAAGCCAATAACTAAAGCGATCGTTGGCAGAGGTCCGATCGCTATTCTGATCGCCGATAGCGCGGAATCAGGTTGCACGGGTAGGGGCTGACAGGGAACGCTCTCTTTAAATTTTGCCCATGACAGTCCGAGCCCCAGCAAAAATAGACCACCTGCGAGACCGAACTTTTGCAATAGCACCATGAAGGCGTAAAAAATTCCTTCGCGGCGTTGACCAGTCTCTAATTCGTCGAGATCGGTGACATCAGGAATCATCGACCAAGGAATCAGATAAGCCGTAGAAACTCCCGCACCTGCCATAATTGCGAGTATATAGAGCATGGTAACCTGTCCTGGTTGTAAGAAAAACAACCCTGCTTGGGCAGCAATCCAAATGCCTGAACCCATGAAGTAAGCGGCTTTTTTGCCAAATCTCTTGCTGACGGCACTCCATACCGATAGCATGACTAGGGCTGTACCCTGAACGGCGATCGTGACGAGAATGAAGTCATTCTCTTGCATCTTCATCCAATTCACGACGAAATAGGGAATGATCGAGGCAGTAATTTGCAAGGCTAGCCATGAGCAAAAATAGATACCGATCACGAAGAGAAAGGGACGATTGCTGAAGACCACCTTGAGCTGTTCTCCAAAGCTCATCTCTTCAGGAGTTGCATCGAGGGATGCATTATGGAGGCGATGCCGATCGCCTGCGATCGCTCTTTTTTTGATTCCCCATACACACCAATAAATCGAGATGCAAGAAATAAGAGCGCAGACTGCGCCCAGCACAATATATTGCGTACCGCCTGCATTGCAACTACCCGTCTGTCTTGCAGGATCTTTAAAAAAGGCAAAGATTAATTGAGCAATAAACAGAGAGAGAATGCTGCCGCCAATTGAGAAGGTAAAGCGGAAAGTGTTGAGGCTTGTTCGTTCGTTATAATCTTGCGTGATTTCAGGGGTGAGCGCTGTATAGGGAAGGTTAACGGCGGTGAAGAAGGTATTAAAAACGATGCCGACAATTGCGTAATACCAAAAGAGAACGGTCTTATCGGTACTAGGTACTAGCCACTGGGCAAAAAATGACAAACCAAAGGGAATCGCTGCATACAGCATCCAAGGCAGCCGTCTTCCCATTTTTGATTGAGTGCGATCGCTGAGTACCCCAATAATGGGATCGTTGATCGCATCAAAGATTTTGCCAATTAATAAAACTAGCCCTGCAAGAGCGGGATCGAGTCCTGCAACATTGGTAAAAAAGAATAACAGAAAAAATGAGAGCAGATTTGTTGTGATTGCAGTACCGAGATCGCCTGCGCCATACGCCATTTTTTCACCAAAAGTCAGTTTGGCTTGCGTAAGATCGTATTGGGATAAATTTAAGGAATCTTCGGAATTACTCATAATTAATTGCGTAATTTCAATATTTTTAATGGTGATTGCAATGGATTGATACCAATTCCCAAAATGGCGTTGCCATTTTGGGAATCTCAAAACCTTACGGGGTTTGTTTTTTTATTCACTGAAGTGTTGGCTCACTTCAGTGAATTGGTATAGGTAGGTGGGCTTAATCAAATATAAAACCCTAAAACCTGCGGCGCACGCGCAGCGTGCGCCGCAGGTTTTAGCTCTGGATTGTAATTATGCTGAGATACTTATACCAATTCACGAAAGTGTGACAACACTTTTGTGAATTAAAATCCAAACCCAGTAAGGGTTTTCAAATTTCAAAATGGCTACGCCATTTTGAAATTTGGTATTAAATGTTGCTAAGGATCGAGCTAGCCATTACTCCTTTAGAATGGCTTTAGCATAGAGCAATCCTTGCTCGCCATAATGGGAATAGTAATTTTTGTAAGTTATTTTTTATGAATCTAGAAAATCCAACCAGTCCAGAGTCGGCAACTCCCTATCAACTACGCAATTTGTTAGTGGCGATCGCGGCGATCGTGTTAACGGCAGCACTATTTTTTGGCTTTCAGGTGCAGCAAAGTGGGACTTCGCTGGATGCGGTTGCAGCGGCAGCTTTGCCGATAGATGTCGCTTTAGCCAATAACAAACCGACCACAATCGAGTTTTATGCGGATTGGTGTACGAGTTGCCAGTCGATGGCGGCGGATAATTTGTCGCTGGAAAAGGAATACAGTGATCGCATGAATTTTGTGATGCTGAATGTAGACAATACCAAATGGTTACCAGAAATGACAAAATACCGCGTCGATGGCATTCCTCGGTTTATTTTTTTAGATCCTGCCAATAAAGCGATCGGCGACTCTACGGGCGCGATCCCCCGCGAAATTATGGCGGCAAATATTGAAGCTGCGATCGCCGATCGCCCTTTGCCCTACAACAGTACGAGTAGCGATCGCATTTCCCCCGTTACGGAAACTCAAGCTGCCGATATTTCCCAACCGAGAGACCACGGCAAAAAGTTCTAAAAGCAGCCTTAAGCAGCTTTAAACAAGTCGTGCAATGCGCGACTTGTTTTATACCGATTCCCAAAATGGCATTGCCATTTTGGGAATTGGTATAATTCACTAATTAATCAAACCCAATAGAGAGTTGCGGCGCGAAGCGCCGCAACTCTCTATTGGGTTTTTAAGTGAATATAGCTATATTATCTGGAATTATTGGGGGATGGCGATGCGCTGGGATTCGCATTGGGTAACGGTAGCGTAATAGTTTCAATAGTACTCGTAGCCCCATTGTTAGAATTTGAGGGGTTAGAGGCGGAATTGCTTGAATTATTCGTGGAGTTATTTGTGGAGTTATTAGAATTTGACGCATTGGGAGCATCTACACCCGTAGGGGCGGGATTCTGATTGTTGGGCAACTTGCCGCCGTTGAGAAAATATTCGTAGGTAGCCCGTGAAATTTGGCGAATCAATTCATTGGCGCGTTGGTCATTGTCAGGACGTTTGACCATAACTGCGATCGCGTAACGTTTACCATTAGGCATATCAACGATACCCGCATCCCCAACCGATGATGCAATATCCCCAGTCTTGTGGATAATTCTGGCATCCTCGCCAAGCCCCTGCGGCAAAAGTGTATTAGTTACGGGACGACGCATGATATCCATAAAGCGATCGCGACTGCGAGGCTCGATCAATTTGCCGCGATCAAGCATTGATAGCAATGTTGCCAAGTCCTGTGTACTGATCGTATTTGTCCCTTCGAGATCGGGGAGTTGATTGTTGATCACGATCGAATTTAGTCCCCAAGATTTAAAGCGCTGATTGAGGGCAACACTGCCACCCAAACGCTTGATAATCATATTTGTTGCCGTGTTATCGCTAATAACGATCATTTTGGTGGCGGTTTCTAAAGCTGAAATTTTCGTACCTGTCGGTAAATATTGCAGGTCACCCGCTTGCCCCACCTTTACATCAGCGGTCATTTCCAATGGTTCGTCAAGCTTGATTTTGCCAGCATCCACATCTTGAAAAAAAGCAACTAAAATCGGGGTCTTGATCGTACTTGCGGCTGCGATCGGCTGATTTGCTCCGATCTGGACATAGGTGCCAGAATCTAGATCGACCATCATCATCTGCATACTGAGGTCTTTTTCTTTTGCTGCTAATTCCTTAATCTTGGCGAGTAGTGCCGTCGCCTCCGTTTTGAGATCGAGAGGAACGATATCTTGGTTTGTCTTACTAGTTTCTTCTTTGGTAACTATTTCAGGAGCCATACTTTTGGCTCGGATTGTCTGCTGATTTTGCCAAAAGGATAGTGCTGTCCCTGTGATTACGCTCAGACCGATCCCCGCGATCGCCAAGCGCAGTAATTGCCATCCAAAGGACTTGACGGGGGACTTGATGGGGGTAGGTCGGGGGGGATTATTGGGCTTGCGGCGCGTTCTTAACTCAGTGTTTCTTAACTCAGTGTTATTGTCAGTTCTATTTTCGGGACGATTCTCAGGACGGCTTTCGGGACGGCTTTCAGGACGTTGTTCTGGACGAGCTTCACGTCCGTTACGATTGGGCAAGGACTTGATTTTGCTATCTCTGCCTTCGCCTCGACTGTCGGTTCGATTGCTAAACCTATCGATGATGGGTTCGGGCGATCGCATTGCTTCGGGCGATCGGATCATGCGAGGTTTGGAGTCAGAATTAATGGGTTGGAGAACAGCATCACTATTGCTTGTCACGGCCTTGGCACGACGCTCGCGCAACTTATTTAAACGCGCTTCTCGACTTTTTTCGGTAGCGTCAGGCGATGAAAAGTTTCTTGGTTCCACTGCTATTTATAACTCCGATACAAAAATGTCTCTATATATTGACTAGCAATTTAGTCCAGATGAGCCGTAGCCCAATTGAATTGGCGCAAAATCCCCCGCAGCATGGCAACTTCTGAGGGACTCAGATTTGCCCGATCAAAGATATGCCGAAATTTCCGCAACCGATGAACAGCGGTATGGGGATAAACATAGCCGATCTTCAGCAATACTGCCTCAAGTTGCTGGTAGCAAGCTTCAAGGTCTGCGCGGGTAGCAAGGTCTATGGGTGCTGACTTTATCAAATCTTGGGCGATTTGGCTAGTCAAATTTTCTTGACATGGGGAATTTCCCCCGTTTTCCCTAAGGTCATCCCTCAGCAATTGCAGTTGATAACAGCAAATGCCTACGGACTGAGCCAAGTTGAGGGATGGATAGTCGGGATTGACGGGAATTCGGATCACTTGCTGACAATGTTGGAGTTCGCTATTACTCAAGCCCCGATCCTCAGCCCCAAAGACGATCGCGCTAGTTTCAGCTTGCATTAACCAACTCAGTCCTCGGGCGGGATTTGTAAGTGGCATTTCCCCCTTGTCAATGCGACCAGCAGTGGCGATCGCTCGATAACAATCGACTAGGGCGGCAGGTAAATTATCAACAACCTTTGCGTTTTCTAAAATTTCTGGGGCATGGACTGCCATCTGTAGGGCTTCATCCCCAAGGCGATCGCATTTAGGATTAACTAGCCACAGCTCCGTCAGCCCAAAGTTTTTCATTACCCTTGCGACCGAGCCAAGGTTCCTCGCCCCTGCCGTCTCGACTAGGACAATCCTAATATTTGACGTGTTATTTGATCTGGTATTTGATCTGGTATTTGATTTGATGTCTGACATATAGCGATCGTAAACCAATTTTTCCAAGGATGCTACCTTTCCCATTCGATATGTCCGTATGTTGAAATCACCCAATCAACAGCATCTTTAGTTGATATCTCAACATCAGGGTGCATTTCAAAATACTCCTTAATTATATCGAGTTGAATATTACTTTTTTCTGTGGATTTATGATTGATTTCAGACATTAATTAAGCCGCTTTTCTTAGTAGGATTTCCTTTAACTACTTTATATTTTGCCAAACAATTAATTAAACTTCTAGCAACTTCATGCACAACAGGAACTGCAACTGAATTGCCAAACTGTCTATACATTTGTGTTCTTGAAACAGGGATAATAAAACTTTGAGGATATCCCATAATTGCTTTACATTCATTTTCACTAAGTAACCTGATTCCAGTCTCTCCACCTTTAACAAAAGTTCCAGTTAGTCTCTGGATTTTGTGATAAGTAGAACATAGAGTCTTAACCTGAATTCGAGATTCTCGATCAATTAGTTCTGGTCTTCCATCATCTATTTTAAATAAATATGAACTCTGTAAATGTTTAGATATTGAATACCCACTCACATTTTCTTCTACATAAGAACCAATAAATTCTTTGCTTAGATGAGGGATAGGAAATCTAAAATCAGGGATATCAGTGGAAATATCTTCAGATATTCCTACTATGAATATTCTTTTTCTAACCTGTGGCACACCATAGTCTTTGGCATCTAAAATACTCCAAAAAACATGGTATCTAATCTCAGGCTGACATAGAAAAAGGTACTGTCCATTTACAGATATAGATAAGGTTTCTAATATAATGCTTAAAGTTTTCCCACCATCATGTGTGACTAAACCCTCAACATTTTCTAGAATAAAAGCTTTCGGCTTTTTCTCCTTTAAAATTTTAACTACATTATAAAATAGGGTTCCCTGTGTTGGGTGTTCAAAGCCTTCACGTTTACCAATAGAGCTGAATGGTTGGCATTGATTAATAGCTAAGTAACTGGACACAATTAAATATAAAATCCTTAAACTTATAGCGCACGCCCAGCGTGCGCTATAAGTTTTGGCTCTGGGTTTTAATTATGCCCAGCTACTTAACAAAAAAACAAATATTTTATTGCAGAGTTTTTTAAATAGCCGTGCCCAGTAAATACAATAAGCTCATTCTAATAGCTACGCCATTAGTTACCTGTTTGTCGATTAGGCTTAAGCGGGGATCGTCCATTAAGTCAGAGCTAATCTCTACACCGCGATTAACGGGACCGGGGTGCAAAACTTGGACATTGGGCGCACATTTAGCGAGGCGATCGCGAGTAATCCCATACTTTGCATGATATTCCCGCAAGCTAGGAATTAAGAATTGACCCATACGCTCCATCTGTAAGCGCAACGTCATCACAAAGTCCGCATCCTCAAGGGCAGGATCGAGGGAATAATGAATTTTTGCGCCATACTCGGCAAATTCTGGGGGCAATAATGTGGGCGGTGCGGCCAAATGCACATCGGCTCCATTGGTCAGTAAACTCCAAAGATTCGATCGCGCTACCCGTGAGTGCAAAATATCACCGACGATCGCTACTTTTTTCCCCTTCAGATCTTTTGCGGTGGGAGTCTTGGGATTGAGATACATGCAAAGGGTCAGAAGATCTAGTAAGGCTTGGGATGGATGTTCGTGCTTACCATCACCAGCATTGAGGATCGCCACTTTGCCACTGAGGGCATCCATATCGCGGGCGATCGCTAAAGGCACACCTGCCGATTGATGGCGAATCACCATAATGTCCGTGCCCATTGCTAGAAAAGTGCGGGCGGTATCCAAAATCGTCTCTCCCTTAGAGAGGGAAGATGTTCCAGGGGCAAAATTGAGGGTGTCGGCGGAGAGGCGTTTGGCGGCAAGCTCGAAACTATTGCGCGTCCGAGTTGAGGATTCAAAAAACAAATTGGCGACAACTTTGCTCTGCAAGGTTGGCACTTTTTTATTGCGACGGGATAGCACTTCTAAAAAGCTAACGGCTGTCTGCAAGACCGTTTCGTAATCATTCGGCGTAAAATCGGCAAGTGAGATTACATGTCGGCGCTGCCAAGTAAGTTCAGTCATAGTCATTAGCTTTGAGGCTATGAAATAGAGCGATGGGATAGGATCGCGCCCACGGGGGCTGGTGCAACCATGTCATCGGGTAAGAAAGCACGGGAGCTAACCAGCACTAGGGTGAATAGGAAAATTGCAAAGATGATTAATGGTGCAATGTATTGACGAAAGAAGGGCACGGTTTTAAATCGTAGATAACGATTACATTATCTATGATTTAGCGTCTCGCAGGGTAGCGATCGCTAAATCGTAGATAAGGCAGAGACTGCCTTATTTAAATAATGTTAGTTTGGGTTAAGCTGGCAAATTTTCAAAGCCCAAAATTAAAAGCTTTGCTAAGCAAGGCTTTTAATTTTGGGATTTAAGAAAGGGTTTGCTACGCAAACCCTTTCTTAAATCCCATTTCAAATTATCCCGAACTCACGTTAAATAGAATGAAGCGTCGCTTTATTCTATTTAACGTGAAACCCAAAACCAGAGAGCGTACCGAGCGGTACGCTCTCTGGTTTTGGGTTTTAATTATGCCGAACTACTTATTTAGTCGTGTTTAGTCTTATTTAGTCGTGAGTTTGCCCCGTTTGTAAATTCCACAAACTCGTATAAATTCCATTAACCGCCACTAGCTCGTCATGTGTCCCCATCTCTACCACTTTACCGCGATCCATGACATAGATACGATCAGCATTACGAATGGTTGATAAACGGTGCGCGATCGCGATCGTCGTGCGATTCTTGGTGATGCGATCCAAGGATTTTTGAATAGCGGCTTCAGTTTCATTATCCACGGCCGAAGTTGCCTCATCCAAAATCAGGATGGGGGGATTGCGAAGTACGGCTCTAGCGATCGCAATTCTTTGTCTTTGACCACCAGATAGTTTTTGACCACGTTCACCGACGATCGTATCGTAACCCTTAGGTAAGGTGAGGATGAATTCGTGAGCTTCAGCAATCTGCGCCGCCTCAACGATCTGCTCCGCTGTTGCTTCAAAGGAACCATAGGCAATATTTTCTAAAACAGAACCATGAAATAGAAATACATCTTGGCTCACCCAACCGATGCAAGAACGCAGCGATCGCAATTCTAAGTCACGAATATCAAGGCGATCGAGAAAAATATTTCCAGATTGAATCTCGTATAGACGTAAGAGCAGCTTAACTAAAGTACTTTTGCCAGAACCCGTGGCTCCGACAATAGCCGTAGTTTTATTTGCCGCAATTTCTAAGGATAAGTTCTCAATAATTGGAAAGTTAGCTGCATAACCAAAGGTGACATCCTTTAGCTGAATGGTACTCTGGCTTTGGGCTTGCGGATCGACAACCTGCGAACCTGAATGAATGGCGATCGGCGTATCTAGTAAATCGAGAATCCGATTGGTTGAAGCCATCGCTCTTTGGTATTGATCGAGGGTTTCTCCCAAACGGGTGAGCGGCCATAATAGACGCTGAATCAGATAAACCATCACCGAGTAATTTCCCACCGAAAGCCTTTGCGCCTGCACTTCTAAGCCACCATAGTACAAAATTGCAATGAAGCCGACAAAGATCAAAATCCGAATTAAGGGAACGAAAGCCGCACTATAGGCGATCGCTTGACGATTGCTTTGACGATAGCGATTGCTTTCTTTTTCAATCCGCTTATGCTCGTAATCCTCAGTCACAAAGGCTTTAATCGTCGTAATCCCACCGATGTTATTGGACAATTGCCCGTTGAGCAAACCCACATTTTCGCGCACTCGCGCATAGCGAGGCGCAAGAAATTTCTGAAACCAGATTGAACCCCAGAGAATAAATGGCATCGGCAACATCGCCAGCCAAGCCACATTGGGCGTAATTACAAAGAACGCTCCCCCAATTAACAGAATTGTTGCCGAAACTTGAATTACCTCATTGGCTCCCCCATCGAGGAATCGCTCTAATTGATTGACATCATCACTCAAAATCGACATCAAACCGCCCGAACTGCGCTCCTCAAAGAAAGCTAGTTCTAATTCTTGCAAGCGATCGTAGGCATCGAGGCGGAGATCATGCTGTATAGTTTGGGCGAGGTTTCGCCACTGTAGCGCATAGGCATATTCAAATATGGATTCTAATGCCCAAATTGCGCCGCTAATTGCGGAAAGCACAAACAATTGCGAGGCTAATCCTTGCACCCCTAAGGGATTTGCCCAAAAGTTCTCTTTTTGTAATACCAAATCGATCGCTGCGCCAATTAAAACGGGTGGAGCCAGATCGAAGAATTTATTTAGAATCGAGCAAGTTGTCGCGATCCATATTTGTTTGCGATAATTTCGGGCATATCGAGTCAGTCGGATAAAGGGATGGACGTTAGACATATTAATACATTGCAATGGAGTCTTTGGGGACTTTTCTACAATATGCGATTTGGGGATACTTTAAGGTCATTTTGTGAGGTAAGACATAAGGCTTAGAAAAGTAGTAATTACTTATCTTGAAAGATCTTGAAAGATAAGTAGGTGCTGTGATTGGTTATTAAGTAGCTGAATATAATTAAAAAATAAATATAAAACCTATGGCGTAATCTGCATATGTATTATAGGTTTTGAAGCTTATATTTAAATGTATTTAGCTGCTTACAAGATTGATAATTCTCTTGCTTAGTAATGATTAATCTGCTTCAATCTATAAAGCGGATCGCTTAAAATAAAATTAGTTTATACTTAAGTTATTTCAACAAGTTATTTCAACTTGATAAATAGCTTAGGCATAAGTAAACTTAAAACCTAGAAGAGCATACCGCCCGCTGCGCGGGCGGTATGCTCTCTGATTTTGATTTTTAATTATGCCGAACTACTTAATGCTTAGCCAAGTTAGGGGGCAAGGGGTTTAGCTTTCGGTAATATCAAGAATCGATCCTGAAAATCCCTGTTAATTCTTAATTTAAAACGATTATTGAATGGGTATTGAATGAATACTGGTAATTTTGACAAAAATAGGAATTTTGCGACACCACCTCGGATTCTTGACTATCAAATAGTTGAAACTGTTTATTCTGGAAGTCGCACTTTAGTTTGTCTTGCTATTCGTACCTATGACCGCTTACCCGTGGTCATCAAGCTGCTCAAAAGTGAGTATCCGACCTTCAGCGAGTTGGTACAGTTTCGCAACCAATTTATCATTGCCAAAAAATTCAATTCCCAAAATATCATTAAAACCTACAGTCTCGAACCATACCAAAATAGCTACGCCTTGGTGATGGAAGATTTTGGGGGAATCTCACTTCAGAAATGGACGTTACAGCAAAAAAATGCTCTTTCCTTGCCAGAATTTTTAGAGATCGCGATCGCTCTCTGCAATACCTTAGATATCCTGTATCAGGAACGCATCATCCACAAAGATATCAAGCCAAGCAATATATTAATCAACCCCACCACCAAACAAATTAAGCTAATAGATTTTAGCATTGCGTCCATGTTGCCAAGGGAAATGAAAGAGCTGCAAAATGCTAACTCCCTAGAAGGCACTCTTGCCTATCTCTCGCCAGAACAGACGGGCAGAATGAATCGGGGGGTTGACTATCGGAGCGACTTTTACTCCTTAGGGATCACTTTCTATGAGTTGCTATCGGGCAGCTTACCTTTTAAGTCTAACGATCCGATGGAATTAGTCCATTGCCACTTAGCGAGATTACCGATTCCAGTTCATCAGATTGCCGATCATATTCCCTTGGCATTATCGGGCATTATTAGTAAGTTGATGGCAAAGAATGCCGAGGATCGCTATCAGAGTGCCTTAGGCATCAAACATGATCTGGAGATCTGCTTAGCTCAGTGGCAATCTGCGAACCATGTTGATGTGTTTGAATTGGGAACAAGGGATTTGAGCGATCGCTTTATTATCCCAGAGAAGTTATACGGTCGGGAAACTGAAGCAAATGCACTCTTGCAATCCTTTGAAAGGGTTGCGCAAGGCAGTACCGAAATGATTTTAGTGGCGGGATTTTCTGGGATTGGCAAGACTGCGTTAGTGAATGAAGTCCATAAGCCGATCACTAGAGAAAGGGGGTATTTTATCAAAGGTAAATACGATCAATTCCAGCGTGATATTCCCTTCTCGGCATTTGTGCAAGCATTCCGAGACTTAATGAAGCAATTGTTGTCCGAATCAGATGCCCAATTAAATATATGGGAAATGGAAATTCTGGCAGCATTGAGCGATAATGCCCAGATTTTGGTCGATGTGATTCCCGAACTAACCCAAATTATTGGCAATCAGCCCTCAGCGATCGCCCTTTCGGGAACCGCTGCTCAGAATCGCTTCAATCTGCTCATGCAGCAATTTATACGGGTATTTGCTACCGCCGAACATCCTTTAGTTATATTTTTGGACGACTTGCAATGGGCTGATACGGCATCTCTGAAACTACTGTCATTGCTGATGGAAGATACCAAGCATTTATTGATCGTCGGCGCGTACCGAGATAATGAAGTCTCATCGGCTCATCCCTTGATGATGACAATTAATGAAATCGTGAAATCTCGTGCGATGGTGAAAACCATTAACCTGCAACCATTGACTCTAGTTGATATGAACCAATTAGTTGCGGATATACTCCATTGCGAACTGTCCTTAGCCACTCCTCTGACAGAATTAGTATACCAAAAGACAAAGGGGAATCCCTTTTTTGCCAACCAATTTCTCAGGACATTGTATGAGGACAGTCAGATTAAATTTGCGAGGGAAACAGGATGTTGGCATGCCGATATTGCTGAGATTAAAGCCTTAGCCATTACCGATGATGTCGTGGAGTTTATGGCGAAGAGATTGCAGAAACTACTACTACCAACTCAAAATATTCTCAAACTAGCGGCTTGTATTGGCGCACAGTTTGATTTGGCTACCTTGGTAGTTATCGCAGAAAAATCCTTAGAAGAAATCTCTACCGCCCTATGGATGGCTTTAGGAGAAGGATTAATTCTTCCTGTTTCCGATGTCTATAAATTTTTTGCTCAAAGTGGCGATACGTTAGATCAGACTCAAGCCTCGGTGAATGTGACCTACCGCTTCCTTCATGATCGCGTGCAACAAGCTGCGTATTCCTTAATTCCTGACGAGCAAAAGGCGCAAACCCACTTCAAGATCGGTCAGTTACTTCAGAAAAATCTATCCGAAACAGAACTTGAAGAAAAACTGTTTGATGTTGTCGGACAACTGAATTGTGGAAAGTCCTTAATCGAGCCAAGGGAAAGGGAATTTTTGGTTCGGTTAAATCTCAAAGCCGCTATCAAAGCCAAGAACTCTACTGCCTACATGGCTGCAAAAATGTATCTGCAATCGGGTATTGATCTGCTAGATCTAGGCTGGCAAAGTCAATACAATCTGACCTTAAAACTTTATACAGCCTACGCGGAAGCTAGTTATCTTAATAGCGACCTAGAGGGGATGGAACGGATTGCCAAAATAGTATTGGAGAACGTGCAGACAAATTTAGACAAGATCAAAATTTATGAGATTCAAATTGCTGCTCTGACCGCAAACAATCAGATGTTAGATGCGATCGCGGTGGGACGAGATGCCCTTCATCAATTGGGAATCTTGATTCCCATTGAGCCTAGTGATGAATTAAACAAACAGATTCTCCAGAATCTTGCCGAACAACTTCAGCATCGAAGGATTGAAGAATTAGCTAACCTACCTGAGATGACGGATACTTCTATTCAGGCGGCGATGCGAATATTAAGATTACTGTTTGCCCCAATCTTTGTGGGAGCTCAGAATTTACTCCCTTTCCTTAGTTCCACAATGGTGAATTTATCACTTCAGTACGGCAATACATCGGCATCGGCGGTAGGGTATACCCTGTATGGTTTTGTGTCCTGTGCTTTATTGGGAGAAGTAGAGGTGGGATATAGCTTTGGTAAACTATCCCTCGTGATCCTAGATCGCTTTAACGCCAAAGAGTTTAATTCCATGATTTTTTGTCTCTTTGCCACTTTTATTCAACATTACAAGGAACCAATTAGGGAAAGCATTCCCATCCTAAAACAAGGTTATATATTAGGTAGAGAAACTGGTGATTTTAATAATATGGGCTACAATATCTTCAACTATGGTTATTCCAGTTTCTTTAGTGGTGTGGAATTAGGGGATTTAGAAGTAGAGTTGGCAAACTATAGTTCGGTGATAACTGAAGCCAAGCAATATTCTGCCAAGGGTTATCTTGATATTTTGCGGCAGATGATGCAGAATTTGAGGAAGGACAATGTTTTTTCAGATTGTTTGGATGGGGATATTTATAATGAAACTGTGATGCTTCCCAAACATCTACAGGATAACGATACCACCGTACTTTTTACTCTTTATTTCTATAAGCAGTTACTCGCCTATCATTTTGGCAATTATGCATCGGCTTTAGAGTTTAAAAATAATGCCGAACTATATTTATTAGCCGCATCAGGCACATTGATCGCTGCAATCTTTCATTTCTATGCCTCCCTAACATGCCTAGCTCTTTGCCATCAAGAAGCAGAGCGAGATACTTTACTAGTATCGTTGCAGAATTACCAAGACAACCTATATCGATGCTCGCAAGATAGTCCTGTCAATCATTTGCATAAATGGTATTTAGTGGAAGCTGAACGTCAGCGAGTCTTAGGGAATAAGGCAGAGGCGATTGAATACTACGATCGCGCGATCTTCCTTGCCAAAGAAAATCAATTCCTCAACGAAGAAAGCTTGGCTAATGAACTGGCGGCGCAGTTCTATCTCGATTGGGATAAAGAAAAAATTGCCAAAGAGTATCTGATTAATGCCTACTATGGCTATGTGCGCTGGGGGGCGATCGCTAAGGTTCAGGATTTAGAACGTCGATACCCTCGACTACTCGCGCCAATTTTACAACAACAAATATCGCTATCTCCGACGGAAACTGTGTTTGCGCCATCATCGCTAACTGCGTCCCAAACTCGCGGTAGTCAGTCCTCCAGCACTAGTATTTCTTCTACCCTCGACCTAGAAAGTGTCCTGAAAGCTTCGCAAATCCTTTCGGGTGAAATTCAACTTGATCGGCTTTTGGCTACATTACTGCATACCGTCCTCGAAAATGCGGGGGCTGACAAAGGCGCATTGTTGATGCCACGTGAACACCAATGGTATGTGGAAGCATTAGCTACCGTCGATTCTCCTGCACAGGTGCAAACTATCGAGCTACCTAGAAGCCAAGAAATTCCCCATAGTTTGATTAACAATGTCAAACGTAGTCTCCAAACTGTTGTCATTGATAACGCTGCCCTGCATCCTTCCTTAGCGTCGGATGCCTATATTTTACAAAAACAACCTAAAAGCTTGCTTTGTACGCCAATTTTGCAACAGGGTAAACTAATTGCCATTTTGTATTTGGAGAACCAGATCGCGACAGGAGCCTTTACCAGCGATCGCTTGAGAGTGATTGAAATTCTCTGCACTCAAGCGGCGATTTCTCTAGAAAATGCGCGACTTTACCAACAGTTACAAATCAATTTGACAGATCTCAAGCAGGCTGAAGTACAGTTACAAGAAGCGAAAGATTTCTTGCAATTGATCATCGATAATATTCCCCAGTTGGTGTTTTGGAAAGATCTGCAATCAAAGTATCTGGGTTGCAATCGACTTTTTGTTGAAACTGTTGGCTTTAAATCCTCACAGGATATTATTGGCAAAACTGATTACGACATGCCTTGGCAAAAAGAAAAATCCGATTTGTTTCGAGAAAGTGAGTGCCGAATTCTAGAATCGGGTGTTGCCGAATTGGGGATCGTTGAATCGGTAATATTGGATGATGGTAAGCAAGCATGGGCGGAGGTGAATAAAATTCCTTTGCGAGATATGCATGGAACGGTAATTGGCATTTTAGTTACTTTGCAAGATATTACCGAGCGCAAACAATTAGAACAGGAGAGATTGAGGTTAATCTCTATTCTGGAAGCCACTTCCGATATTGTGGGGATCGCAGATGTTTACGGTAATAATGTCTATCTCAATCAGTCAGGGCAAGCGATATTGGAGATTCCTGCGGCGGAGGTAAATCAATTTCACATTTCTGAAGTCATCGCTCCTGCCATGCGAGAAACTTTCCAAACCAACATTCTGCCCGTAGCGCTACGCGAGGGGATTTGGTCGGGAGAGATGTGTCTGCGGAGTCGGAGCGGAGAAGAAATCTCCGTGTCTCAAGTTCTGATGACCCATAAAAATGCCCAAGGGGAAATAGAATTTCTCTCGACGATTCTGCGCGACATTCGCGATCTAAAACGTATTGAAGCCGAGCGGCAACGCAAATCAGAGGATCTCGAACAGGCTCTACAGGAGCTACAGTCGACCCAACTACAGATGATCCAAAGTGAAAAGATGTCTGCCTTGGGAAATTTAGTCGCAGGGGTAGCCCATGAGATGAATAATCCTCTCGGATTCATTGCGGGAAGCCTCAAGCAAGCCAAACCCACGCTCGCGGACATAGTTGAGCATCTGAGGATCTATCAAGCAAGTTTGCCGCGCAAAAATGAAGAGATCCTCGAACATGAAAACGAAATCGATTTGGAATATGGGCTTGAAGACTTACCGAAGATGATGGATTCGATGATGATGGCTTGCGATCGCCTCAGAAATATTAGTACTAGCCTCAGAACTTTCTCCCGTGCCGATCAAGACTACAAAGTGCCGTTTAATATCCATCAGGGGATTGACAGTACCATTCTCATCCTCAAGCACCGACTCAAGGCAAGCGAATTGCATCCCGAAATTGAAGTCGTCACTAACTACGGAGACTTGCCGCAAATTAAATGCTTCCCTGGACAGTTAAACCAAGTGTTTATGAATATTCTCGCCAATGCGATCGATGCTTTGGAGGAATCTAATCAGGGACGCAGTTTTGAAGAAATTAAAGCCCAACCAAACTGCATCACCGTGACAACGTTACTGGAAGAGCAGTTTGTGAAAATTATTATTGCTGATAATGGCAAAGGAATGGATGAGGAGACTAAACAGAAAGTTTTTGATCGCTTATTTACGACCAAAGCCGTAGGAAGGGGAACAGGATTAGGTTTGGCGATCGCTAGGCAAATAATAGAAGAAAAACATCAAGGAAATATTAAGGTTAGTTCTATCCCTAGTGAGGGTACTATATTCTCAATCGCTATTCCAGCGATATAGTTATGATTAAGTTAGGCGGATCTCGAATAATGGTTAACATCAATTCAAATCCTAAGAAATCCGTACCTTTAAGGTTTGTGTTAATCGTTCCTTTTGTGTTGCAAATCTTCGCTACGGTGGGAATAACTGGTTATTTGTCCTTAAAAAATGGACAAAAAGCCGTTAATGATGTTTCTAGTCAATTGCGACAGGAAATGAGCGATCGAATTAACCAGCAAGTCCTAAATTATCTGGACAAACCATATATTGCTGGACAAATGTTTGTGGCCGCTGCTCAAAAGGGGAAGCTTGATCTCACAGATGTTACTAAACTGGAGACAACCTTTTGGCAACTAGTCAGCCAAAATACGATTGAATTCATGCAAATCGCGCTGGCTGACGGATCGAGTATCCAAGTTGAGGATACGCCGAATGATGGGATTTTATCTTTTGTGGGGGCAAAAGAGGATCTACCGCAGCGCAAAATCTATCAACTTGGGGATCGGGGGCAAAGATTAAAGTTGGTACAAACTCAACCCAATTTCGATCCGAGACTGCGACCTTGGTATCAGAATGGACAGCAATCTGGGAAACCTATTTGGACGAAACCATATTTAGGGATTACGGTTAAGCTGCCTTCGATTGCTTTGACCCAACCGATATACGATAGCAACGGTACTTTTTTGGGAGTCCAAAATAATATCTTTCGGATTGCTAAAATTCATGATTTCCTAAATACGATCAAGATCGGTAAGACGGGACAAACCTTTATTATCGATCGCTCGGGGGCTCTCATTGCCAGTTCAAAAATCAAAAACCCCTATATCTTTGATCTAAAAAAGAACACCTTACAGCAGATTGAAGCAACTAAGGCTGACGACCCCCTGATTATTGCTACTTCTCAAGCTATTTTGGATAGATTCGGAGATTTTAGTAAAATTGATGCTGGTCAACAACTAGATTTCACGATCGCGAATCAGCGCCACTTCATCCAAGTTTCCGCTATTCGCGATGGACGCGGCATTGATTGGTTGAGTGTGGTGGTAGTGCCTGAAGCTGACTTTATGGCGCAAATTGATGCGAATACCCATACAACTATTCTGCTCAGTTTGGCTGCTTTGGTCGTGGCAACGATATTGGGGATCTATACTTCATTGTGGATTACGCGACCGATTGGCAGGTTGCAACAGGTTAGTGAGGCGATCGCTACGGGGGATCTTGATCGTACTGTTGAAATCGGTAACATTTACGAACTAGAAGGTTTGGCGCGATCGTTCAACCAAATGTCAGTCCAGCTCCAAAGCTCTTTTACTGCCCTTGAGGAGCGTGTTGCCGAACGGACGATCGAACTTCAGCAAGCCAAAGAAGTTGCCGACAATGCGAACCAAGCAAAGAGCGAATTTCTGGCAAACATGAGCCACGAACTGAGAACACCCTTGAATGGAATTCTGGGATATGCCCAAATTTTAAGTCGGTCAAAAGCGCTAGCCGAGAAAGAGCGTCACGGAGTAAGCGTCATTTACCAATGTGGGTCGCACCTACTGACATTGATCAATGATGTCCTCGATCTATCGAAGATCGAAGCAAGGAAGCTGGAACTAAGCAGCAACGTGATTCATCTCCCATCGTTCCTGCAAGGAGTAGTAGAAATCTGTCGGGTGAGAGCGGATCAAAAGGGTGTCTACTTCATTTATCAACCTGCGGCTAACCTGCCAGAAGGAATCAAGGTGGATGAAAAGCGACTGAGGCAAGTGCTGCTGAACCTACTAGGGAATGCGATCAAATTCACAGACAAAGGGAGCGTCACCCTTAAAGTAGATCTGCAAAGAGAAGATGGGAGTCAAGCGATCGCCGAGATTAAATTTACGATCGAAGATACGGGAGTCGGGATCGCCGCCGAACAGACCAAAAATCTGTTTAAAGCCTTCGAGCAAGTAGGCGAAAAGAGTCGTCAAACCGAAGGGACGGGGCTGGGGCTAGCAATTAGTCAAAGAATCGTACAATTGATGGGAGGAGAGATCGAGGTAAGCAGCACCATCGGTGCAGGCAGCACCTTTAGCTTTGAACTAGCGATCCCCCTTGCTAGTGACTGGGCGCAACAAAGTGCCATGAAGAGAGGGCATACGATCATCGGGTACGAAGGAGAGCGTCAGCATCTATTAGTAGTGGATGACCGATGGGAAAATCGAGCCGTATTAATGAACCTATTAGAACCGCTAGGATTTACCTTTACGGAGGCAGAGAATGGGAAAAAGGGGATTGAGAAGGCAAAAGAACAAAGCTTCGATCTGATTGTCACGGATTTAGCCATGCCCGTCATGGATGGATTTGAGATGTTGAAGAAACTACGCAACGATGAAGCCCTGAAATGGTTGCGAGTAATTGTCTCCTCCGCATCGGTATCGGAAATAGATCGTCAGATTAGCTTAGAAGCAGGCGGAGATGATTTTCTTGCCAAGCCAGTTCACGCTGAAGAATTATTTGACTTACTGGCGAAGCACTTACCGATCAAGTGGATCTACGAGTCGAGTGAGTTAAATATCAGCGATCAGGAGCGATCGACTGTCGAAATGGTTGCCCCTCCAAGGTCAGATTTACAGATTTTACTAGAACTGGCTGAGGATGGACTATTGAGA
>NZ_ALWB01000052.1 GCF_000332215.1 Pseudanabaena biceps PCC 7429 | reverse complement strand
GTCAACAAAGACATCCTTAATTCCTAATCCTAAATATTCTCCTTTTCATTCTCTTGGATTTGCCCAGTTCTCCATTCTCTGGGTTACTTTTTCCTGCTCTTTTTCTGATTAGCTTAATCAACTTAGTCTAAACTCCAGATTTTAATTTCAGAAATAAAAGTTTGAGCGTTAGCGATCGCATTTTTCGCCATTTCCTCATCTTCAGTCATATCAGATTCATAATCACAAGCTTGTCTAGCATCGTAAGCTTCCCTCAGTAAGTCTGCAATACTTGGATTTATTTTCCCTGTTTTCACACCTGTTTTCACAAAATGTAGACTAAGCATCTTGAGAACTCATTTGTGGGTAGAAGTATCCAATCCTTCAGAGAGAAGTAAATATTGAGTCATATAAAACATTGCATAATAAGCACGTGATATAGCAGAACGATAACGTCCACAATTGCAGAGCAATTGAGCAGTTTCCAGATCGTCATTGGACAGAATCAAGAACTTTGCTAATTCATTCATATCTCAATACCTTCACGCTTAACCACTCTCAGAAAAGAAATTCCACCTTCTAAAAACCGAGATTTTGATATTGGGATAATTGAGACTAATTCATCATATTCCCTCAAGAAGTACCAAAAAAGACTAGACATTCTTGATCGCTCCTCAACTGCGTTAACAGGATCTACCAAAACTACCATCACATCAATATCTGATTCAGAAGTAGCCTCGCCTCTTGCATGAGAACCAAAAAGAATCATCGAAAACAATCTGTCTCCATAGAGTTCTACCAGACCAGACTTTAGCTCGTTCAACAAAACAAATAATTGCTTGTTCTTAATAGTTGTAATCATAGATTTAAGGCTAAAGCAAGCATTATCAACACTATTCTAATCTAGGATCACTAACATGAAGAGTCGATCGCTGTTTGATGTGGGAAATAAGCGATCGGGGTTGGGGTGATGAAGGGTGATCGCTTCAAAAATCCTACTCTAATTCGTTTCGTCAGGTTGTTGCAGCAATTATCGATCAAACGAACCACAAAGAAATTCTTGAAAGCGTTGCAAAGCAACGCTTTCAAGAATTTCTTTGGTTTGGGTTTGAGCGCAATGCGCTGTAAGTGGCTAAGTATAGAAGAGAGTAACGACCACTACGCGGGCGTTACTCTCTCTGGTTTTGGGTTTTAATTATGCTTAACTGCTTACTAAACCTTTGCTAAGCCACTATGGCGAAGTAAGGGTGCAGTGCTAGGCTCGCGTCCTCGGAAGGTTTTGAAGACTTCCATTGGATGTTTGCTACCGCCAAGGGCAAGCACAGTATCACGATAGAGTCTGCCAGTTGAAGCGATCGCTTCTTCATTTTCGAGCCCCGCTTCCTCAAAGGCGGCAAAGGCATCGGCGCTGAGGACTTCCGCCCACTTGTAGCTGTAATAACCTGCGGCATAGCCTCCAGCAAAAATATGACCGAAGGAACAGAGGAAGTTATCTTCAGGTAATGGTGGGATGACCATCGTCTTTTCAGCAAGGCGCGATCGCAATTGGAGCGGAGTTTCGCCGCCGCCGATTTGATAGCGGTGATGGAGTTCGATATCGACAAGGCTAAAATGCAACTGACGCAACATTTCCGAACCACTCATGTAGTTTTTGGAATCAATGAGCTTTTGGAAATAGCTTTCAGGTAGGGTTTCGCCTGTTTCGTAGTGCTTTGCCATGCCAAACAAGGTGGCGCGATCGTAGCACCAGTTTTCCATGAACTGGCTGGGCAATTCCACCGCATCCCATTCCACATTGTTAATACCCGAAGCGCCCGCATAGTCTACCTTAGTTAACATATGCTGCAAGCCATGTCCGAACTCATGGAAGAGGGTTTCCACTTCGCCAAAGGTCATCAAGCTGGGCTTATCATCAACAGGTGGCGACTGATTGCAAATCAGGTAAGCTACGGGTAATCGGGTAATCGGCGTACCCTCTTCAACCACCTTGGCGCGTCCGATACAGTCATTCATCCATGCCCCACCACGCTTTTCAGCGGGACGGCTGTAGGGATCGAGATAGAAATAGGCGATCGCCTCATGGCTCTCGTTTTGAATCTCAAAAAAGCGAACACTTTCATGCCAAATGGGAGCTTTACCATCCGCAGAAACTACAGTTACGCCAAACAGACGCTTCACGAGGGCAAAGAGTCCTTCTAAAACCTGTGGTAATGGAAAGTAAGGACGCAATTCCTCAACGGTGAAGTTAAACTTGGTTTCACGCTGACGTTCTGCCCAATAGGATGTATCCCAATGCTTGAGTTCTTCCGTTTCACCCTGAGATTTTGCAAATTCCTTGAGTTCTGCAAATTCCTCAACCGCAGCATTGTAGCTAGACTGGCGCAATTCTTCGAGTAATTTTTCTACAGCCTCGACATTGGGAGCCATCTTGCGCGCAAGGCTCAATTCAGCATAGGTGCTGTAGCCGAGCAAATTTGCCTTTTGTTGGCGCAATTCGAGAATGCGATCGATTAATGGAGAGTTATCAAATTCACCACTGGCAGCACGACTGACGAAAGCGCGATAGAGCTTTTCCCGCAGATCGCGACGACGACTATGCTGCATAAAAGGAACGTAGCTAGGATAGTCAAGGGTAATACACCAAGAACCATTCTCAGGTGTGGCTCTGTCATCGCCATCCAAACGTGCTGCCTGTGCTGCTTGGGCTAGCAGGCTGGGAGGCAAGCCTTCGATTTCTTCAGGCAAGGTCAAGGTCATGCTAAATGCTTTGGTGGCATCCAGTACGTGATTGGAGAAGTTGGTAGAGAGTTCAGCAAGTTCCATTTGAATTTTGTTGAACTTTTCTTTGGCTTCACCTTCTAAACCAACGCCCGATAGCTCCGCATCACGAATGGCTGCGTCCACGATACGTTTTTGGGCTGGTTCGAGACTATCCCAATCCGAAGAACCATATATTGCTTTATAGGCTTTATAAACTGGTTGGCTTTGGCTAAACCGATTGAAGAATTCGATTACCCTAGGCTGGACGACTTTATGAGCTTCGCGCAATTCCGCATTATTTTTGACACTGAGCAAATGCTCGATCGCACCCCAAGCCCAGCCGATCCGCTCCGTGAGTCGTTCCAGTGGCTCGACTAAGCCCAACCATGTGGGCTGGACATTGGCTTCAAGATCGGTCAATCCCTTGCTAGTTTCTTCGAGCAATTGGGTAATGGCAGGAATGACATGTTCAGGTTTGATATCTGGAAATGGCGGCAGTCCTTTGCCAATTAAAAGAGGATTAGAAACTTCACTCATAAATTTTCTTTCAAGTAATCTTTAAGATTTGTAAATGACTATATTAATTATATAAGTAGCTAGGCAGAATTAAAACCCAAAACCAGAGAGCATACCTCCCGCGTAGCGGGCGGTATGCTCTTCTAGGTTTTAAGTTTACTTATGCCTAGCTACTTATCAAGGAAGAATTTGCGCTTGCAGGTTGCAGTTGTAAACGCATTAGCATGACCAAAGCACATTTTTTGAGGATTATTATCGATTCCTATGAATAATACTGGCTAGAATGACTATGTTCCTAAACTAACAATATTTGCATAAAATTCATTTTACATGGATGAATTTCTAGTTCAACTCCAAACCACGTTTCCAAATCCGTGGTTCAACTACAGCGTGATCCTAATTCTGTATATTTCTATTTCGCTTTCTTTTTCCTATATCAGGTCGTGGTTTATCATTAACGGTAAGATGCCTCAAGCGGTCGTAGATTTTCCAATTTATGAGACTACTCCAGAAGAATTTGCTTCTTTAAAACAAAAGTTTGAAGAATTTCTTCAATCTGGATTAGAAAACGGAAGGAGCGAGCTAATCTTAACGGTCGAACAACTTAACTGTATTATTTGCCGTGGAATTACCCAAGTCAAGGTAGGCGGTGGAACGCGTCCGGGTCCTATCTATTATGAAATTGATAATCAACAGCTAATTGAGAGATCATTATCGTATCCAAATTTGGGTTGCGGAGGCTATCAAATTAGCACAAGGATTATCGAGTTTGCAGGGAATATGTGTTGCATCGAATCATTGTCAAGTGATAGTAGTTTTCCAAGTATTTCCCTCGTAGGTCAATTTACACCTTTTGCGATTCTATGTAATGTCAACAGCAAGGAAATAGAGCAGTTTTCTAAAAAAATTACGCTTGTTGAAATTGTAGACAATAAAATTGTGATGAGAATTTGATGACTTGTGGAAGTTATCAAAATGCGGAATCCGTCTTGATATTGAATTGCCTCATCAAGACATTTCAATATCAAGACAGATTCGTAATACCCGCAATTAGCCCTTGACATACTTTGGTAAGAAATTCTAAATCGAGGGTTTCTAAGCGATCGCTACTTTGGTGATAGTGAGGATTTCGCATAAACGCTGTATCCGTGACCATAAGAGCATTATAGCCAGCATCCCAAAAGGGAGCATGATCGCTAAGGCGCGTTGAGGGGATTGCCAAACCTCGCCAGCCAGCAGGTAGCCATTCACAGGGCACGCTCGGCTTAAGATAGTGATGAAAATGAATGAGATCGGGAATCGTGGAGATATTCCCAATCAATCCAATAAAGTCCCCTGTATTGGGATATAGCTTCTCTAAACCTGCGGGATATTGCTGGGAGTTAGGAGTGCGATCGCAATAGCCCAACATTTCCAAGGAAATCATCAAACGTAGCTTTTGCTTCTCATCCTTGAGCTTTTGGGCATAGGCATCACTTCCCAACAAGCCATACTCTTCCATATCAAAAGCAACTAGTCGAATCGGATATTTGACAGGATTAGCGAATAAGTATTCGGCAAATTCTAAAAGTACCGCCACGCCAGAACCGTTATCATCTGCACCTACACATCCTGCAACGGAGTCATAATGTGCGCCAATAATTATTGGCGATCGCTGTTTGCCATCCTTAGCCGCAATTTCTAAAATCAAGTTTTGATGCTTATTCCCATTTACATCGAACTCATGGGTAATCACTTCACCGAACTTAGCCAAATGCGATCGGATATATTCACGGACAAATAAATGCCCAGCCGACGCATAGTAGGGATTGCGCTCGATGACAATTTTTTCGAGGTGTTGAACTAATCGCTCTTGCAGGTTTTCCATTACTTATAGTGAATGTGCCATCAGTAAACAATTATAGGGATTTTCATTTTGCCGCAGGCAAAATGAAAATCCCTATAACTATAAGGGTTCTTTCTCATTTTGCCAGAGGGCGCGAACGATCTTGATTTCATCGTAGGTATATTCTTCACGCAGATGATCGAAGAGATTGCGGAGAGAGTCACCACCGATCGCTTCTAGAGCTTCGTAAATTACATTCTGGCGTTCAGGAGTGACAAGGCGATCGCAATTAATCGCATAACCCGCCTCAATTAGTTGCACCAGATGTGTCCAGACTGTCGCAGGTTTTAATCCGCGATCGCGAGCAATCTCGTCGATATCTAGACCATTCTCATACATTGCCAAGGTTTCGCGCTGCGTACTTGCCTTCGATAGCTTCGATTTAGGCGTGACGGCTTCTTGCTTACCCCTAGCAGTTATTGATTCTTCAGGTTCCGCAGGTGGATATTGGAGATGATGTTCGAGAATAATCGCAATAAAATTATCGGCATATTGCTCTAATTTTTTTGCGCCAACGCCCGATAATTTCGCAAATTCTTTGCGGCTTGTGGGTTGCTGTTCTGCCATTTGATTGAGGGTGGCATTGCTAAAAATCACATAGGGCGGCACTTCCTGCTCATCCGCCAGATTTTTGCGGAGTAGACGCAATCTCTCAAAGAGAATTTCCACATCAACAGGTCTTTCGCGCGCGCCTTCGCGTTCTGTAACCGTTGCTGGTTCCATATCGCGTTCTATGGGTAATAGCACATTACGCTGACTACGCATCACTTCCCAACTGCGATCATTGAGTTTGAGAATGGCATAACCATCGGTAGTTTGAGTTAAGTAGCCTTGATGAATTAGCGATCGCGAAAGTTGTCGCCATTCATCCAGACTGCGATCTTTACCAATGCCATGAGTAGAGAGATTTTCATGCCCATGCTGCAAAATCTTTTTATTCAGAGAACCTCGTAAAATATCAATGATCTGCCCTGCCCCAAATCGCTCTTTTACCCTTGCGACACAGGATAAGAATTTTTGTGACTCTACCGTCCAATCTTCCATTGGTTTAGGTGTAAGGCAGTTATCGCAATTGGCACAATCACCTGAAAAATGTTCGCCAAAATAGCGTAAAAGAATTGTACGACGACAGGCTAAACCTTCGGCATAGTCAACGACTTGGCGCAGTTGCTGTTGGGCAATTCTTTGTTCTGCTTCCAATGGCTCATTGGTATGCGGATCGACCTTCTGAGCAATGAGATACTTGATCGTTTCTAAATCCTGATAGCCCAAAAACAGGGTGCAGTGCGAGTCTTCTCCATCACGTCCCGCTCTGCCCGATTCTTGATAATAACCTTCAATATTTTTGGGTAGATCATAATGAATCACAAACCGCACATCGGGCTTGTTGATACCCATACCGAAAGCGATCGTGGCAACCATCACCTGTACGTCATCGCGAATCCATCGCGTCTGATTTTCTTCCCGCTCCTTTGCACTCAAACCCGCATGGTAGGGAATGGCGGCAATGCCATCCTCTCGCAATCTCTCCGCAATTTCATTGACACGCTTACGGCTTAGGCAATAGACAATTCCTGAGCCTTGCATTCTCTTAATTTGCTGCAAGAGATTAACATAGGATTGTTCAGTTCCTTGCTTGGGAACGACTTCATAATAGAGATTATCACGATTGAAACTGGCAACATGGACATAGGGCTGTTGCAAATCCAATTGTTGAATGATATCTTCCCTAACCCGCTCGGTCGCCGTAGCGGTCAAGCCAATTACGGGCACATCGGGATAGAATTGGCGCAGACGACTGAGTTGGCGATATTCAGGACGAAAATCATGACCCCATTCTGATACGCAATGGGCTTCATCGATCGCAAATCCTGCGATGCCAATTTTGTTTTTAACAATATTCAGAAATTCGATAAACTGCTCAGCAAATAAACGTTCGGGCGCAACATAGATTAATTTAATCGCTCCATTTAAAATTGCTTGCGATCGCTGATTGGTTTCTCTTCCCGATAAAGTACTGTTTAAAAAAGTTGCCCCGATGCCATTCTCTTTGAGTGCTGTAACTTGATCCTGCATTAAGGCGATCAAAGGCGATACGACAATGGTTACGCCAGTTTTGAGCAAAGCGGGCAATTGAAAGCAAATGGATTTCCCTCCGCCTGTGGGCATAATCGCTAAAGTGTCACGTCCCGCAAGATGAGCATCGATGATCTCGCGCTGACCAGCCCGAAATGACTCATAACCAAAATACTGCTTCAGCGCTTGTTGTAAAGAATCACTGTTTGACATAACTGTTTTTTCTTGTTCCTCTTTTGGGGGAGAGAGGTGGATTGGGGTGAGGAAAATATTGCTAGAAGTAAGTATTAGCATTGTTTAATGCTAACAATCTTTACTTTTAGTAAATAGCCGAGCACAATTAAAAACCAGAGCCAAAACCTGTAGCCTACGCTGCGCTTTTGCTACAGGTTTAAGGATTTTATATTTAATTGCACCCAGTTACTTATGTGCATCAAATCTGCATCAAATCTATTGATCTTCTTCCGTAATTTGCAAGCGAATAGTGCGTCCTGAGCGATCATTGCCAATCTGTACGGTGATATTTTGACTGGCGAGGGAGTCGAGAGAATTAAGTAAATCGATGAGATTGGGGGTACTTGCTCCAGCTTCAACATACAACTGATCGGCAGCAGTAGCAACTCGTTTCCATGTGCCATAGAGTTTGGCGATCGCCTGTTCGAGTTGTGAGGCTTGGCTGACCAGATCGGAAGCGAGTTTGAGGCATCCGAGTCTTAGGGCTTCTTCAAGGGCAAGATCAATATTGACAGAACGGTTGGCGATCGCTTGCACTTGATTGGTATTGGAAAGATACTTGGTTAACCGCTGCGCGTCAGCAGTAACAAGCCTAATATTATCGAGATCGGATCCATCGGAGATCGCTTGTTTGATCGGAGTTTGATAGGCTTCAGGCAGCTTATCAATTTCACGGACTAGGGGGGCGACGTAGCGCGTAGGAATGGTATGGGCAGCGATCTTCTCTTTGAGATCGTCAGGCAGATGCTCAGAACTCATGGCAGTCCATTCATCGGACAGTTGCCGCACTTCGCGACGGGTAATCTTTTCGCCATTTCTGGCGGCATCGACAATTAGCTGTTGTACTTCAGGATCGGCTTGAGCGGTTTCTAAAAATGCTCTCTTACTAAATTGTCTGATATCATCGGCATCTAACTGACCATCAGCCATCAAGGTATCGGCACTATTAGCAAGCTGCATCCAAGAGTAAGCCTGAGATTTACTGATTTCTCGCTCTTGGAGCCATTTGAGGAAACCAGTACCGCGTCCTTCACCATTGGCTTTTTCGCGATCGCGTACCGTCCGCAAAATCCGCCCTCGCCAGATATCCGTCTGTAGGTCAAAGCGATCGCATACTTGCCAAGCTAGATCGACCTCTGCTAAAAATTGCCCTTCCGCTAAGCCTTCATCATTGGGATCGGGCAAGTCTAGCGAAAAATCAGCTAAGTCAAGATTTGCTAAAGCTTCACTGGAGATAGATGCAGCGGAAATAGATTCGAGTACAGATTCACTCACGGACACAGACAACCTTTGATTTAATAACTTGGTAACGTAGGCAATTAGGATTGCCCATCTTACATATTAGCTGATACCCGAAAACGATCCTCCATCCCCGCTTCTCCTGATATATAGCTGCCGCCACTCATCTTTGAGTTTTCATACCAAGTTAAGAAATGGCTACGCCATTTCTTAACTTGGTATGAAAAAGGAAGTAAAAAGAGAGGCTCGATCAGCGATTTAACCAATCTGAAAATTGATAAACAAACAGCTTAAAAATGTAAGTTGGGCCGTGAGTAAAAACATATAGATCACGGCTCGTTTTTTGAAAATTGTGAGAATTAAACCGATCGCTTTGAGATCGATCGTGGGTCCAAAAACGAGAAATGATAACAGCGACCCACCCGTAAAGGTGGAGGCAAAGGACAGGGCAAAAAACGAGTCTACCGTCGAACAGATCGAAACGATCGCCGCCAAAATCATCATCGCCACAATCGAGCTAACAGGTCCCTGTCCCAAATTGAGAATAATATCGCGAGGAACCCAGACCTGAATGATCGCAGCGATCGCACTGCCCATGATGAGGATGGCTCCTAACTCCCGCATTTCGGCAAGAGTATTATCTAAAAGGAGATTTAGGCGATCGGGCAAAGATTTGGTTACTACTTGATTACTAGCAGCAACATAACTCGCCAAATCTAGGGACTGACTGCGGTCTTCACCTAAGAAAAATGTTCCCACAGGCACAGCTCCCACCTTCACTTTGGGAGATGGTAGCGCGATCGCGATATTGGGTTGTAAGATAGCCCGCAGATCTTTTTGGGTACTAAATACCATCGAAACAATTGTGGCGATCGCAAAAGATAACACGATGCGAAGCACCGCAATTTCAGGCTGATCGCGAAAAGCCGTCCAAGTCGACCAAATCACCACAGGATTGATCGTGGGAGCCGCTAACAAAAAGCTAACCGCAACGGAAATCGGTGCGCCCTGAGAAATCAGCCGCCGCGCCACAGGCACATTGCCACATTCACATACTGGAAACATAAATCCTAAGGCACTGCCCGCTAATGCGCCTAAAAATGGATTTTTGGGCAAAATTGCAATTAATTTGCGTTCATCCACAAATATCAATAAAGCTCCAGATAACAAAACCCCCATCAACAAAAATGGCATGGCCTCAACAAGGAGACTCAAAAACAAAGTAAAGGCGCTGAGAATTTGGTTCATAGTTGCGCAGATTCCTAGTCCCAGAGATTTAGAGGAGAAACACTCGTTTGATCGCTAGGTTTAGAGGTGATGGCTATATTTAAAAGTTTTAACCCAATTAAGTAGCTGGGCATAATTAAAATCCAGATCTAAAACCTGCGGCACACGCGCAGCGTGCGCCGCAGGTTTTAGGATTTTATATTTAATTAAGCCCACTTACTTAATAGGCTAATTTTAAGCTTATTAATTATAGGTGTTTTAGCGGCTTCGCTATGCTACTTTCGCAAGCTCCTAAAACTACAGCTCCTAAAACTACACATTGTGGCTCAAATCTAAATGCTGCATAGATTCTATCCATAATTTAAGGACATATTAATGGGCAAATCACCCTAGAGTTTAGAATTTTGGGGAACTCTTCTCGTAAAATGTAATGTTAATGCAGTTAAACTTAGCTTTGCTGCAATGGGTGACGGGACTAAACCATGTACTAATCATGACTAATGCTTAATAGGATGCTTAATAGGACAGCCGCTATGACCGCACAAGATCCGCAATTACCCGCCCCAAAAATCCCCAATGCTTCTAAAATCAACCCACCGAAGCTGGAAGATTATCGGATTCCTGTGTCTCCAGGGTATGCATTGCCTGAAGATCGATATGTCATGTCTGCGCCTGAACTGGGGGGAGAATCAGCAATTTTGGCTGAGTTTGATGCAGCGGCGCGTTCCGATCAATTTTCGATGGCATTACAAAAGCTGATTCGTTGTCGGGACAATGTACTGCCCGCCTTACTAGAGCGTCTTGATAGCGATGAGGTTGCTATTTCCAAAAAAGCAGCGATCGCCTTAGGATATTTGCGATCGCCACAGGCGATCGCGCCCCTAATCGCCGCCACCAAAAATCCCCATCGGCAAATACATTGGCAAGCTGCCGCTGCCCTGAGTTGGATTGGTAGTAACGAGGCGATTAGTGCCTTGATCCAGTTATTGCGTCACCCCTCCATTCAAGTTCAGGCTGCCGTGGCAAAGGCTCTCGGTCGCGCCAGTCTACCTGCGGTGTCCCCCCTAGTGGAGGCTTTAAAACATAGTGATGATATGGTTAAAGTCCATGCCGCCCATTCCCTCGGACAAATTAGTTCACCCCTCGCCGTTACTACCCTCATTACAGCACTGGAGCATGGTAGTAAATCGGTTCGTTTTGAGGCGGCTTGGGCGCTCGGACAGATCAAATCACCATTATCCGCCAATTCCCTAGCCAGTTTGCTGACTGACAATGATATTAGTGTTCAATCTCAAGCAGTACAGGCTCTCAAAAATATCGGTGTCCCCGCGATCGCTCCCGTAGCAAGAATGCTCAACAATCATGCTAGCCATACCCGCAGCGTAGCCGCCCGTACCTTAGGACAAATTGGGATGGAGGAAGTTGTCCCCCTCCTTGCCCAAGTGCTCCGTGATGATGAATATGCCTATGTGCGTTGTGATGCAGCGCTTGCCCTAGGGGAAATTGGTTCCCATGATGCCGTCTTCTATCTTTCTCAAGCCCTTAAGGATCGCGATCGCTCAGTTCGCAGTGCTATTTTGAGAGCCTTAGCACAGATTAATTCTCCCGAAGCACAGGAAGTTTTGCATAATCTAAAGCACAGCGTATCTATCCCCAATTATTCCGTGTCGAATATTAGAGATTTTGGGGACGAATCAGACTTTACCACCATCCAAGGCTAGAGATTTACAGCGCTTCGCGCTGCAACTATAGAGAGAGTACCGCCCGCGCAGCGGGCGGTACTCTCTTCTAGGTTTTAATACCAATTCACGAAAGTGTGACAACACTTTTGCGAATTAAAAACCAAACCCAGTAAGGGTTTTCAAAGCTCATGACTTCAGTTTTAACTGCTCCACATTCCATAACGCCCCCGATACGCCTGTACTTCCCGCCAGTGAGGATGGTTGAACGTTCTCAACGCGATCGCGTATAGCAACCAAATAGAGTGGAACCGTTAAATGGATTAAGGGTAGCTGTTCTTGCACTAATTGCTGATATTCAGCATAGATTGCTTTACGCTTAACCTCATCAAGTTCCTGTGCGCCTTGAATCATGAGACTATGGATTTTCTTTTCCCAATCCGCCACTTCTCTTCCCTCGAAAGGCTTCTCATCACCTACAGGACCTTTGTTAAACATATGCGAATCCCCATCGGTTGCCCAAAGATTAATCGCACTATTCGGTTCCGCGCCCCCTGTAAAGCCAAGTAGAGTGGCATCCCATTGTTTCGAGTTATCCAATTTATCGGTAATAATCCGAAAGTCAACGGGATTAAAATCAATTTTCATGCCGATCTTTTCTAGATCGCTTTTAATTTGTGCTCCTAATAATACGCGCCCGCCCGCAGGAGCCATCAGCGTAAATCGAACGGGATTATTTTGAGGATCTAACAATTGCGGTGCAGAATTGCCATCATTGCTATTGCCATCATTACTGTATTTATATCCAGCTTGTAAGAGAATTTCCTTAGATTTTTCGGGCTGATAATCGTAAACCTTAAGTCCTTTTTCGGGCGGTAAAAAATAGGGACTAGGAATAGATATTGGTGAATTTTGGGTTTGAGCTAGACCCCGTGATAGGTTGGTAATCATGGCTTCGCGGTTGAGGGCATAGGCGACAGCCCGCCGAAAGTTCACATCATTGAACCACTTAGATTTAATCGGATCGACAAAAGGCTCGTTGGTTTTCGGATTTTTTCCTTTATTTAAATTAAACATGATAAATGCTTGCCCTGTTGCGGGACCAGCATTGTAGATTTTGTAGTTATCGCGTTTTTCAAAACGTTTGAGCAATTGGAAATCTTCTCCCCGCAAGCGATACATATCTAACTCCCGCGAGCGAAACCTGAGCAGAGCCGTATCGGGAGATTCCACAATCTGCATTACCAGCTTTTCGATATTGGGAACTCCCTTTTTCCAATAGTAAGGATTGGGTTTGTAGATGATACGTTCGGAAGGACGATATTCTTGAATAATATAAGCGCCACTTCCCACCAGTTGATTGACGGGTGTATTGAGAGTCCATGTTTCTAAGAACTTTAGTTTTTTGCTATTCGGATTTTCAATGAGGGTGGGCGCAAACACATGTTTGGGTAAAATGCCAATCCCGCCAATGGTGCGTAGGGCTGGGGCGAAGGATTCACTAAGCAAAAAGGAAACTCGGCGATCGTCTAGTTTTTCCACCTTGGGTAAGGTTCCCGATTGCCCCACTCGCAATACATCTCTGCTACCAGAGGGAATCTTTTCATTAAAGAGAATATCTTGATAGGTAAATAGAACATCATCAACGGTTAATGGCTCACCATCTGACCATTTCAGATTCGGGCGCAAAGTAAAGATAAGTTGCTTGCCATCCTGCTGAAATTCCCATTTCTCGGCTAGTTCTGGTTCGACTTCTGAAGTGATTTGATTCTCAGAGATTAGTCCAGTGAGGGTGTAGCCAATGGCGATCGCACTATAGGCATCATTGTACAAAACGGGATTAAAGGTTTTGATATCACTATCAAGGGGAACTACCAACCGATTTTTGAGCGCTTCTGGTTCGATCGCACAACCCCAAAGTAACAGCGAACACATACTGATTAGTAGTAGTACTAGAACTGCTTTCCATGGTTTAACTTTGGTTTGTTTCTGACTTCTTCTCACGATCGCTCTTGCCCTCTCTTTCTTAAACTCTTTAACCAGATGTTTCTCAATCCTTCGGGATGTATAGCTGACATCAAACCCAATAGAGAGTTGCGGCGCGAAGCGCCGCAACTCTCTATTGGGTTTGATTTTTGTCCTAACATTACTGACTATAGCTATAATATCAATTCCAAAAACAGCAATGCCATTTTCTGAATCTCAAAACCTGACTGGGTTTATTTTTGCATTCACTGACATATTGGCTCATGTCAATGGCATAACTAAGTAGCTACGCATTAAACTTAAAACCTAGAAGAGTGTAACGCCCGCTACGCGGGCGTTACACTCTCTGGTTTTAGTTTTTAATTATGCTGAACTACTTATTAAGTAAGCATAACTATTAAGCATAACTATTAAGCATAACTATTAAGTAAGTATAGCGATAAGTAACTGAGCATAATTAAAACATAGCTTTTCGGGTCAAACCCCAAGAGATAGTTGCGCCGCAAAGCGGCGCAACTATCTCTTTACAGCAATTATCGATCAAACGAACCACAAGGAAATTTGTAAAAGCGTTTCTTCGCAACGCTTTTACAAATTTCCTTGGTTTGGGTTTGAGCGCAAAGCGCTGCAATACTATTGCACCAACAAAACTACAGCATGAACGGCGATCGCCTCTTTTTGACCGATCGCATCCATGCCCTCATTGGTGGTTGCCTTGACGCTAACGCAGTCAATCGGTAAATTCATGGCTTGGGATAGGCGATCGCGCATCGCCTTAATATGGGGCTTGAGCTTTGGGGCTTCTGCAATCACCATAGCATCTAGGTTATTAACCCGCCAGCCCTGCGCCCCAATCAGTTCCTGTACCTGTTGTAATAACATAATGCTATCGGCTCCCGCCCATTGCGGATCGGAGGGTGGAAAATAATGCCCAATATCCCCAAGGGCAAGTGCTCCCAACATGGCATCCATGATCGCATGGGTCAATACATCGGCATCGCTATGTCCCAACAACCCTTTTTCGTAAGGAATTTCGACCCCACCAAGGATCAAACGGCGATCGCTTACGAGTCGATGCAGGTCATAACCATTACCAATGCGGATATTCATAAATAATTTATTTGGCTTACTACCTACAATCTTAAACCTATTTTTATACCAATTCACGAAAGTGTGACAACACTTTTGTGAATTAAAAACCAAGCCTAGTAAGGTTTTCAATTTAAGAAATGGCTACGCCATTTCTTAAATTGGGATTATACCAATTCACGAAAGTGTGACAACACTTTTGTGAATTAAAAATCAAACCCAGTAAGTTTTTTATAGCGCATTGCGCTCAAACCCAAACCAAGGAAATTTCTGAAAGCGTTGCTTCGCAACGCTTTCAGAAATTTCCTTGTGGTTCGTTTGATCGATAATTGCTGTAATTCACGAAAGTGTGACAACACTTTTGTGAATTAAAAACCAAACCCAGTAAGGGTTTTCAAAGCTCAAAATGGCTACGCCATTTTGAGCTTTGGTATTAAACCTATTTTTTGGGTTGTCGTCGCTCAACCCCAAGAAGAGAACCGAGAAAAAGAAGAGAAGCGTCACTCTATAGCAAAAGACCAGTGGCGGCGCTTCTCGCCGCCACTGGTCTTTTGGGTTTTATGTCCTAGGCAAAACTTTCATTACGAGATGGTGAGATTGAGGAATTATTTGAGGTTCCCAGTTTTGACAAATCACCAATATGCCCTATTCTCAATTAGTTTTATAGCTGCCATAATCTAGCTTAGTTTCAAATTACCCTTATGAGCCATCGCCTGCCAAGCAATAAGACTACAGACAAAACCTTTGAAATCTCCAATTTGTGTCACACGCTGGATGGTTGCGTATTAGTTGTCGATGACAATCCCACAAATTTGAGCGTACTGGTCAATTTATTGCGGGATGTGGGATTGCGGGTATTAGTCGCAACTGATGGCGAAAGCGCGATCGAACAGATTGCCTATATTAAGCCTGATCTGATTTTGTTAGATGTCATGATGCCAGGCATTGACGGGTTTGAGACCTGCAATCGACTAAAAACAAATCCTGAGACTGCCAAAATTCCGATCGTATTTATGACAGCTCTTTCGGAAACAGTAGATAAAGTACGGGGGTTATCCTTGGGGGCTGTGGACTATGTAACTAAGCCCTTTGAACATGAAGAGGTTTTAGTAAGGATTCGCACCCATTTAACGATCGCGAAGCAACAGCAAATGATCGAGCTCCAAAATCTAGAGCTACAGGCGGAGATCGCTGAGCGCAAACGTGCCCAAGATGCTTTAACAATTTTTCTCCATGCTGTTTCCCATGACCTCCGCAATCCAGTCACAGGTTTGCTAATGGTATTGAATAATTTGGCTAAAACCACGGATTCTAACGAAGCGAATATTCCATTGCCCCGAACTACCCTAGAGCGAATGCGACAAAGCGGCGATCGCCAGTTAGCCCTAATTAATTCATTACTAGAGTCCCATGTAAATGACGTGCATGGAATGCCAATTCACCCAGAACCAGTAGCGATCGCCACAATTATTCAAGCAGCCGTTGCCGATCTGCAACCACTGTTAGAGCAGGAAGATGCTGAGATTATTTTACAGATTCCGCAGGATTTGCCCTTGGCTTTAGTCGATGCATCGCATACCTGTAGGGTCTTTCAAAACTTACTGGCTAATGCCATTAAACATAATCCACCTAGCCTTAAGCTGACTATTTCCGTTGAAATATCTTTTAATTCTATATATGAGGGGATTGAATATAGCGTTCTATCCCCTCATATGCTTTGTACGGTTTCTGATAATGGGGTGGGAATGACTAGCGAACAAAGCAAAAATCTATTCGATCTCTATACTCAAGGTAAAACCCAGAATAAATTGCATCGGCGATCGCTCAGTCTAGGGTTAGGGCTATATATCTGCCGCCAGATTGTGCAAGCTCATGGTGGTGCGATCGGGGTGATCGGAGAACCAAATGTGGGTTCTCGTTTTTGGTTTACCTTGCCGATAAATAGTTAATGTCAATTCCCAAAATGGCGTTGCCATTTTGGGAATCTCAAAACCTTACTGGGTTTGCTTTTTAATTCATTGAAGTGTTGGCTCACTTCAGTGAATTGGTAATACCAAAGCTCAAAATGGCTACGCCATTTTGAGCTTTGAAAACTCTTACTGGGTTTGGTTTTCAATTCACAAAAGTGTTGTCACACTTTCGTGAACTGGTATAAATCAAGAACTGATTGCCGAAAAGTTAGTGAAAACTCCTTAAAACAGAAATTTTAGATGAGCAACTGGATCGATCGCCTAATTATTAATCCATTCGCTCGTTCGTTCGCTCGTTTGTCCGATCACCTAATTTGGTTGTCTGGACATCCCGTATTTGGAGTAATGGTGATCGTCTTCATCGCATTTTCGACACGCCTATGGAATTTGGATGGCACGGCGGATATCGTGTTCGATGAGGTTTATTACCCCAAATTTGCCCAAAACTATTTGCATGGGGAAACTTTGTTTGACGCGCATCCGCCCTTAGCTAAGTACATCATTGCCCTTGGGATTCAACTTTTGGGCTATGCCCCCCTTGGCTACCGCTGCATGACTGCCTTAGCAGGAGCGTTATTGCCTTTAGTTATCTATGAGTTTATTTGGCAATTGAGCGATCGCCGCGACTGGGCTTGGCTAACGGGTTGTTTTGTCGCCTTGGATGGTTTGCTATTGGTAGAGTCAAGATATGGGTTGATTAATACCTATATCTTGCTATTTGGAATGCTGAGCCAATTATGTATGGTGTTAGCCCTGAAGCGATCGCGCCAACGTTGGTTTTGGACGCTTGTCACGGGTTTAATGCTGGGGGCTTCGTTTAGCGTTAAATGGACGGGCTTAGCCTATATCATCGGGTTAATAGCGATTTCAGCCTATATCTGGGCTAGTCACCGCCAAAAACTAAACCTGCCGCAAATCATCATTGGGTTAATCATTCTGCCCATCGCATTTTATTTTTTGCAATGGATTCCCCATTTAATGATCAATCCCGAGCGCGATATTTGGGAACTACACCGCCAGATCTTCGGATTCCATCAAAACTTAGGTGCGGGTAAATCCGAGCCAATTCATCCCTATTGCTCGCCTTGGTGGAGCTGGGTGCTATTAATTCGCCCGATCGCTTATTTTTTTGAATTTCGACCCAATAGCATGGTGGAATTCGTCCATGCGATGGGCAATCCAATTTTATATTGGCTCAGTGCGATCGCCTTGCTAATCTGCCTTACCTTTTTAATCGCCTCAAGGCTAAGGTTTCCGCCGCAACTCATAACCCAGATGCACCCGAAAAAGCGATCGCAGTTATTTTGGTTTATGTTCTACGTGACGAGCAGTTTTGCCGCCCATTGGTTGCCTTGGAGCTTGAGCAAAAGGTGCATATTCCTCTACCACTATATGCCTGCGTCAGTTTTTGCTTTTGCCGCACTTTCTTTCTTAGTTTCCCTAGCTTGGCGATCGCCCTTAGCCAATATCCGCGCGATCGGTTCGGGCATTTTTGTAAGTATTGCGATCGCCTTTTTATTTTGGTTGCCGATTTATATCGGTTTACCGATCTCATCGAGTTATTTGCCCGTGCTAATGTGGTTGCGTAGCTGGATCTAAAACCCAGATATTTATCGGTAACGCTTTATACAGCCTCTAAATATCTGGGTTTGGAGATTGCTATAAGGTAAGCTAAGTTATCTCCTTGTTTGCAGTTCGGGAAATATGCAAAACTTTCGCAATTACTATGAAATCCTCGGTGTAACGAAGACAGCTACGGCTGACGAAATTAAGCGCTCCTATCGTAGGCTAGCGCGGAAATATCATCCCGACCTCAATCCCAATGACAAGGCAGCCGAAGAACGCTTTAAAGATATTGGTGAAGCCTACGAAGTACTGTCTGACACTACTAAGCGCCAGCAATACGATCGCTTTGGGCAATATTGGAAACAAGGTGGATTCCAAGGTCAAGGTGGACGCACGCCGTCTTCTCGCGAGCAATACACGCCTGACTTTGAGCGTGGCTATACGGGCGATGTAGACTTTAGCCAATATAACGACTTCCAAGAATTTGTCGATCAATTATTAGGTAAATTCCGCACCAACGAACGCGCTCAAGATACTGGAGGAGCGTCTTCCTATCGCACGACGACCCAAGCGCCACCACGCCCTACCCCTCGCCGCGACTCTGAAGCAGTGTTAGAGTTGCCCCTCGAACGCGCCTATGTTGGCGGTCGCGAGCGGATTCGTCTCGAAGATGGGCGATCGCTAGAAGTAAATATGCCCGCAGGGGTGCTTTCGGGACAAAGAATTCGCCTCAAGGGACAAGGAGCCTCGGGGGGCGATCTTTACCTCAAAATTACGCTGAAGCCCCATACATTCTTTACCCTTGAAGGTTCCGATATTAGATGTCAGTTACCCATTTCTCCGAGCGAGTCGGTCTTGGGCGTACAGGTAGAAGTCCCCACTCTGAGCGGGTTAGTGAAATTAACCATTCCCCCTGCAGTGAAGTCAGGTCAACAGTTGCGACTCTCTGGTAAGGGTTTCCCCAAGGATGCTAGAACCTTTGGTGATCAATATGTGGAAGTCCAGATCGTGGTTCCCAAAACTCCCAGCAAGCGCGAACGTGAACTATACGAGCAGTTGTTAGAGATTCAATCCTTTGATCCTCGCGAGAATCTCCCGAAAAAGTAAACCTTAGGTTGTGAACCTAACTTAATTCTATCTAAATCCATAATGCCTACTATCTATATCAATCAAGCCTGTATCGAGTCTCTGGACATTACTCCTGCCCAAATTGCGATCGAGAAGTTGTTAGCACATTGGGATGATACGTCCGAAAGCGATCGCGCCTTTCAAATCGAACTTGTCTGGGATAAGGAAGATGGCGATCCTCGCGAGTTGTCGGAAATTTCAGAAGTTCGACTCTGGTTTGTGCGTCTCGATGCCACCTATCCTTGGTTTAGCTATCTCCTAGACTGGCGTTTAGAACTCAGTCGCTATGCGGCGATGCTAGTTCCCCACGAGTTTAAGCGCGAAGGTGATGGCTATGTGTTGCAATACAATCCTGAAGCACTGGAGCTTTTTGTCATGCAGAAGGTATTCACAATTTCGCTCTGGCTCAAGTCTCGTGGTATTGAAAGCACCGCCAAGTTACAGCAAATGACTCAAAGCCTCGGTTATGAGATCGATTCAGCATTCTTTAGCCTTTTGTAAAATTAATGAGTAGACAAGAGATACAAACATTAATTGCAGATCTTTGTAGAGAAATGGAGTCTCTATGGCAAAAAAAGAATTATGTTTGTTCTAGAGATAGTGCTGAGGCTATTGTAAAAACACGAATACAAGATGATGCAATAGTTTTACCAAATTCTCAATTTCCAATTCGTGGTACAGAGGGAGTGAGAGTAGATACTAATAATTCTCATAACAGCACAAGGGGCTTAATCAAATCGCTTGTTAGAGATTCGCTTATCAGAGAAGAAACAGATAAAGATTGTATTGAAATAAAAGTAAGAATCAAAGATTTAGAGGAAAAATTATTTAGTAAATTTACGACTATTCCAAACCTTCTTGAAAGAATTGCTGAATCTCGTGGCTATAAACACTACGAGCCAGACGAGTTAGCTGAAAAAATAAAGTCTAAAGACAAAAATTTGTTAGATCTTTATGAGATGCAATTATTCCTTTCAAAAATTTTAGCAAATGAACTTGATGCACAAGGATTTGATCCGCGCAAAAAACTATCTTTTCAAACATGGAATAACATAGCTCATACAACTACTGAAAATATTTATTCCATAGCAGAAAAAATTTATAATGTATACGAAGTAGCAATCTTTCTAAATGCACCTGTAATTGACATGGATACATCTATTTCCTTTTTGGGAGATGCAAATATGTTTTCGATTCAGTATGCAACTGATGAATTATTATCTAAGCTCTATAACAACAATAGAGACGTTAGATTAGATGGCATCAATACTGCCATAACTTATAAGCAGGAAATACCTGTAAATGAAACTTCTGAACATTATTTAAATTGTTTTACTGTTGCTGCAATGATTACAGATGACTTAGTTAATTGTCTCAGGCTTGTTAGAGATGAAGATATCGGGGTGATTGCGCTTGAAATGTTCCCAGTTGATGATTTTACTCCACATATCAGGAAAACTTACGAACAAGACTATCAACCTGAGCTTTCCATCTTTATTCCCAAACGATTCTATTTTCAAACTAAGCAAACGGAACCGCTATCGCAAGCAGAATTAAGTCTTATTTCTAATCTTGTCTCATCTTATGAAATTCATAATACTAAAGGTTTGGATGTTGCGATCAAAAGATTTAGGGCAAGTTATGAGCGTTATTTACATGATGATCCTGAACGATTACTTGATATAGCGTTCGCATTTGAAGCAATACTTTTAAATGATGATTACCAAAGAAAACCTGATCATCGACTTGCTTTACGTGCTTCAAATTTACTGGGGAAAACATTAGATGAAAAGCGAAAAATTTTTAACATTGCAAAAAAATTATATGAATTTCGTTCAGCACTTGCTCACGGAAAAACTATTAATGACTTAGAGCAGAAAAACAGTGAAAAACTAAATGAAGTCTTACTTCATGCGCCAAGAATTTTAAAAAATTCGATTATTGAAATGCTTTTAGGTAATGCTCCCAAAGGATTGACTGAGAGTAAGGAAATAAGTGAATGGTGGAGTAAATTTGAGATAAAACTAGATAAGTGAGATAGCAATTAAGGAAACTATAAAAATGCTAATTAATCCATTTGAAACTATTGCTCACGCAGAAAAATTACCTTGAAATATTTGCTCAATATTACGAAGTAAAATGTAAAAGTTAAAATCTAAAATGTCAAACTTAAAAAATGCCATGAGTACATTGCTAAAACCATCATCCCTTCTCCCCAAAGGAATGCGAATCCAGCAAATCAACCATCTCACACTCTTTAAATTTACCGATGAACTAGGCGATCGCCTTCAAACATTACTCGACAAGAAAAAAGCAGATGCACTTACACCTACAGAAAATTTTGAGCTAGAAGCGATTGGAGAGCTAGACGAGATTTTTAGCTATATTAATGCGGCGATCGCTATGAATTCCTTAAAAATGAACTGATTGAGGATAAATTTGTAATTGTTTCATCAATTCAGCCAGTGAAATATTCCGTAACTGCGATAACTGGATAAGATTTTGAAGGCGATCTCCGTCAGCTAGCTCAACCATATCAATTAGCTGGAGTAAGTCTTGATGTTCTTCGGGAGTGATAGTTTGCGATCGCATTTTTTCGCTTAAATCATTGCGCTTAAATCATTGCGCTTAAATCATTGTATTGTTGCTGCAATTCTGCTGGTAAAGCTCGATTGATTTTTTGCAGTAGTTCTAGTTCTGCACTGCTCTCTGTCTTAAACTGAACTATAGCCATGCGTAGTGACGATTGTAAAGTTGTTAGTACATTTTCTTATTGAGCATTATAGCAAGAGTGATATTTTCTTAAAGCGATGAGCTAGAAGCGATCGCTGAAGACGAGATTTTCAACTAGATGTCCACCTTTACCTCAGCCCGAAATTATGAGCTTTGCTGCCAAACTCAGAACTGCGATCGCCAAAAATCAGAGCATTTTATGTTTGGGGCTAGATCCTAACCCTGAGGTAATGCCCACCCAATATAGGTCAAGATACGACTCGGAGATGAGTGCGGGCGACGATCGCACGATCGCCTACCTCTGGGAATGGATGAATTTCATCATTCAATCGACTTCAAATCTCGTTTGTGCCTACAAGCCGACGTTAGGGTTTTATACAGCTTTAGGAGCGGGGGGATTAGAGCTATTAGTCAAGACCTTAGCGGCAATTCCATCAGAAATTCCGATTATTCTCGATGCTAAGCACGCCGATCTCAACAGCAGCTCAGTGATGGCAAAAACTGCCTTTGAACAGTGGGGGGTGGATGCCATTACCCTAAGCCCCTATATCGGGCAAGATCTAGCCGCGCGTTTTTTGATGTATCCCGATAAGGCAATTTTGGTAAGTTGCTACTCCTCCAATGCTACAGCACAGGACTTTCAGGAATATCCCCACCCTGAGCAGAAATCTCCGTCCACTTCACTGCCAACGTCTCTACCCATATATCGACCCATGTATCAACCCATGTATTTAAATGTGGTTCAAAATTGTCAAGCTTGGGCTGGCATGGAAAATCTTGCCCTAGAGGTAGGAGCAGCCGTTCCCGATGCCCTAGCCAAGGTGCGATCGCTGGCTCCTGAGCGTTTCATCCTAGCCAGAAGTATCTGGGCAGGTCGAGATAATGGGCAAAGGAGCGCTAGCTTGGCGGCAATTCTCAAAGCAGGGCTAGATAGTAATGGTGGTGGCTTAATCTTACCCGTCAATCAGGATGCTTTAGCCATGGGAGAACCCGATGTATTAGTGCGATCGCTAAGGGATGAGATCAATCAGGTGATCGCTGCAACCGATCGTCAGCAACCTATTTGCGATCTCTGGATGCCCAATGTGTGCCTGATCGATCGCCAAAGGCATCCCCATGCCAATCTAATTTTGCAATTATTTGATATTGGCTGCATTACCTTTGAGGAAACGGTGCAAGCCTCTGGACAGATATTTCCCTACTACATCGATCTGCGGCGAATTATCTCCAACCCCCAAGTCTTTGAGGCCGTGATCGCAACCTATGCCGAAATCTTACAGAATCTGCAATTTGATCGGATTGCAGGCATTCCCTACGGTTCTTTACCCACCGCCTCAGGACTAGCCCTGAGATTAAACTTCCCGCTCATTTTTCCTCGCAAAGAAGTAAAGGCTTATGGAGCTAGACGCTTAATCGAGGGCAATTATGAGGCAGGAGAGACGATTGTGGTTGTAGATGATATTTTGATTTCAGGCAAGAGCGCGATTGAAGGGGCGCAAAAAATCGAAAGCTGCGGCTTAAGGGTGCGCGACATCGTCGTATTTATCGATCATGAGTCAGGAGTATGCGATCGCATCCAAAAGAGTGGATATTCCCCCCATGCGGTGTTAAAAATTTCAGAAATAAATGAGACACTTTACCAATCTGGGCGTATAAGTGAGAAACAATTTCTGACTTTAGCGCATTCTTAAAGTGTTTTGCGTTGATAATAGGCGTATATTTTTGAGAAAGCCAAGCTTTGCGTAGATTTTTCAAAAATATATGGGCTTAACCATATGGGCTTAACCAATTGAGCAAAGTAGGGAAATCCCCATTTTCTTCGATCGCTTTTGTATCGCTTTTGTATCGCTTTTGTCTTGTTTTTTAGTATCGTTACAGGTTATTGATTAGAGTTACGCATGTTCAAACGAATTACTCTGTTACTTGTTTCTGCGGTAGTTGCCTCGATTGCGCCGATCGCCAATCCTGTCCTTGCGGCTCAATCATCGAAGCCCGCCCCTCCCGAACTATCGAATATCGTCTTTGCCTTGGATAAAGCCGCCAGCAGTCAGGATCTTGAGGGGGTGATGAAGTACTATGCTCCCAACTTTAACCACTCCGATGGACTAAATCGCGATCGCTACAAGCAGGTATTAGGCGAACTCTGGCAACGTTATAAAAATATTCGCTATCACACCGAAATCTCGAAGTGGGACAAACAAGGCGACCTAATTACGGCGGAAACCGTAACGATGGTGCAGGGTGGTAAGGGAGCCGAGAACGATAACTTTAAGTTAGACGCTAGATTGATCTCAACTCAGACCTATAAAAATGTTAACGGTCAGTTACAGGTGATATCCCAGCAAATTCTCTCTGAGCAGTCTTCATTGAGTACAGGGGATGCGCCGCCACCCGTCAAGCTCAAAGTTCCCGAGCTCATCGGTGTCGGTCGCCAATACGTGCTCGATGCGATCGTCACGGAGCCACTGGGTACGAGTTTGTTGCTTGGCGCAGCGATCGAGGAACCTGTTGAAGCCAAGAATTACCTCAACGACAATACGATCAATCTACGTCCTCTCAGCGCAGGCGGGCTATTTAAGATCGGGCAAGCGCCCTTTTCCTCTGGCGATCGCTGGATCTCTGTGGTACTAGTGCGCGAGTCAGGAATTACGATCGCCAGTCAGCGTTTGCGAGTTTCCAAGGAATTTACGGGCAATCAATACACGCCTTTGCCTGAGCCAGATACGACTCCTAGCCGCGTCCGACCACGCCCTAATAACGAGCAAACCTTATAATCAGCACTTAATGCAAAAATAAAGGCGGCGCTTTGCGCCGCCTTTATTTTGCTTTTGGCGTTAATTGCCAAAGCGTGGCGGCGGTGAATCGGTTTTAAAGATAGTTTTCCATGCCTCTACCGTACCCGAACCAATGGGAAAATCAGAAGTCTGATCATTATTCCAAATAGCACGTATAGTTGTATTCCCCGCAGGAAAATTCGCTAAGATAGCCGAAAGTTCAGGATCGACAGCACCAGAATTGTAGGTGTAAATTTTACCTTGATAGCTAAATTGCAAAGATTTCGGCGATCTCGATCGCGATCTTTTTTCCGTGATGGCTTCGCGATCGCTATAGCGCTCGTCAATATAATGATCATCACGCCGAACGCTCCGAGTCTTCCAAACCCGACGATAACCGACCACCTCTGACCAATATTCGGTATAGGTGGCGTTAATCCCTTGTTTTGACCAGCTCGTCACAAAAGCAAAATCATCGCTGAAGTGCTTGTCATAAACTATTTTGCCATCAAAGGGATTTTCAACAATACTTGACCAAGCCACACCATCATCTTGATTCACTGATGCGGGCGTTACCGCATAGGCGCTAGGTGTCAGTGTGAATAGCAGACTACTAATTCCCAAGACTAAATATCCTAGGTTGTATTTTGGACGCATAGCAAATCAATCCTCCATTTTCAGTAATTCAGAGTAGCGAACGCGCAGCATTCGCTACAGGTTTTTAGGTTTTATATTAGGTTTTATCTTTAATTGCACAAAATTACTCAACTATCAGCAAGCTATCGCAATCGTTTAACAATGAGTTGGTAAGAGCCTTTACCATTGCGATCGTAAGCATTAACAATCGTTCTATAAGTACCCGTTACGGGCAATTGGAGCGTCATTAATGCATTTTTACGACTGGGTAAACCGTCGTTTTCTTGCAAAACCTTACTATCTGGCGAAAATAACACCAAATAGGGATGGAAATCCGAGCTAACCAGTTCGATACTCACGACTTGCCCCGCCTGACCGCTAAAACTGAAGGCATCAAAGAGACTGCCATCACGGGCAAAGACTCGACTCTGCGATCCTAAGACTCCATTTTTCTGCAAAAGGATTCCAAGATTATCAGATTGTGACGGAGGGGTGAAATTATTGCCCAGTTGGTTGCCCAATTGATTATTTGGACTATTGCCTAGCAAACCTGTGATCGTAAAGCGACCTACCTGTCCCACCTCGTAGGAATTGGCATAAAGCGTATATTTACCATTGCTGGGCAGGGTAATAGCTAGCCTTGCATTTTTGCCACCACCACCATCGTCATCCTCGGCAACCTTGCGACCATTGGCATCAAATAACACCAGATAGGGGTCGATCTCATTACTCCGCATCTCAATCACTAACGATTGCCCTGCTTGCCCTTGAAACTCATAGGCTTTGTAATAGCTACCATCGGGCAAGGTATTGTCGGCAACACCTAGGGTAGATGCAAGCGGAATACCATTAAGCGTAATAACTTTGGGGCTGTTAATCGGTGCAATATTATTACCGATCTTGCCTTGGCGCACTTCCGCAATAAACTGTTTAACCGTATCAGCCTCGATCGCTAACCCAATACCGCTATTAGTAGAATTAGTCGTAAAAATTTCTGTATTCACCCCCACCAATTCCGCCCGACTATTGAGCAATGGTCCCCCTGAGTTTCCGGGATTCAATGCTGCATCGGTTTGTAATTTTTGGCGATCGCGATCAATACGGCTGATAATCCCTGTTGTCAAGGTTCCTGCAAACCGACCAAAGGGATTGCCGATTGCAAAAGCGCGCTGACCGACTTGGATCGCGCCCGATGAGCCGATCTGAATTGTGGGTAAGCTTTCGGTAACCCCCTCTAGTTTAATCATGGCGAGGTCGGGATTGCGGCTATTAGCAATTACTACCCCACGAAATTGGCGCTTATCGCTGAGGATGACCGTGACGATGCTAGAGCCGCGCACTACATGGGCATTGGTCAAAACTAAGCCTTGAGGATCGACGATCGAACCACTACCATTGCCGAGTTGGGATTGGATCGAGACCACTGCGGGACTAGCTAATTTATAAACGCGGATATTTATCTCTTCATCCGATTGGGCATTGACAGAGGCAATTGTAGTCAAAGGGATAATTGCGATCGCGCTGATGCCACCACTGAGAACGAGACTAGATACCACAAAGTTAACCAAACCCTTGGTGATGAGTTTTTTGATTCCTTCTTTCACAGATCCATCCTGAAGCGCAGTCTCTTGAGTGATTATTCGTATAGACAAGAAGCCTAAGGCTCTTGTTTCCGAATATAGCAATCCTAAATGAGTTGTGAGAGGCTTCAACTGCGCTCAAGCATCATATCTCGATGGCGCGAAGTCGAAGCCCTATTTTTCTCATAAGTACCTCAGCACAATTAAAATCCAGCCCTAAAACCTGCGGCGCACGCTGCGCGTGCACCGCAGGTTTTAGGGTTTTATATTTAATTAAGCCCACTTACTTAAATGATTTAGGACTGCCATATTAGAGAGCTTTTTTAAAGTCTCTTTTACTATTATTCCTATTTTAATTGAGCTTTCATCGTCTAAATTACTGTTAGAAGTTACGCATTGACAGAAGGGAGAAGATTTGCAGGTAGGAGATAATTGTAATCAGCTAAGTTTTCCATGACAAAAGAACGAATGACATCATTGAACAAATTACGCTTGAGGGCATAGCAATTCGTAATTAAATTGTGAATACAACGCAACTGCAAAAT
>NZ_ALWB01000051.1 GCF_000332215.1 Pseudanabaena biceps PCC 7429 | reverse complement strand
AATCTCGGCGATCGCTTGACTCCCATCTTCTCTTTGCAGATCTACTTTAAGGGTGACGCTCCCTTTGTCTGTGAATTTGATCGCATTCCCTAGTAGGTTCAGCAGCACTTGCCTCAGTCGCTTTTCATCTACCTTGATTCCTTCTGGCAGGTTAGCCGCAGGTTGATGAATGAAGTAGACACCCTTTTGATCCGCTCTCACCCGACAGATTTCTACTACTCCTTGCAGGAACGATGGGAGATGAATCACGTTGCTGCTTAGTTCCAGCTTCCTTGCTTCGATCTTCGATAGATCGAGGACATCATTGATCAATGTCAGTAGGTGCGACCCACATTGGTAAATGACGCTTACTCCGTGACGCTCTTTCTCGGCTAGCGCTTTTGACCGACTTAAAATTTGGGCATATCCCAGAATTCCATTCAAGGGTGTTCTCAGTTCGTGGCTCATGTTTGCCAGAAATTCGCTCTTTGCTTGGTTCGCATTGTCGGCAACTTCTTTGGCTTGCGTAATCGTATTAGTGTAAGTTTGCTGAGCCTGCAATAGCTCCTGTACGTAATGAATCATCTGATTGATGGATGTTGCCAATACCCCGACTTCATCCTTAGTTTCAATGGGAGCTTGCAAATTAAAGTTAGATTCCTTAGTAACTTGCATCGCAACTTGATTCAGGGTCTGAATTGGTTTGGCGATCGTTTGACTAATATACATAGCCAGAAAAATAGCGATCACAAAGGAGATCGCAAAACTAGAAATAACGATTTGAGTGCGAATGTTTTCCGCATTAATTAGGCTTGATTCTGCCGTACTTTCTAGAACTTCCGCATATTCGTAAAATTTCCTTAAGCGATCACTGGAGTTTAGACTAAAAAAGGAAAAAAAGGCAGAGTAAAAGAGATACAAACTGCCTAAAGTAGATGAAAAAGAAAAAGCACATCTACAGTCATGATTATTGATAAACTACAGAACTTTCGTCAACAGGCATATAATTTTTTAGGAAATGGAAGAGATGCAATATTTGACTTAATGGATGCAGTGTTAACCAGTCCAAGCGTGAAATCATTTGCAGAATTATCGTTATCTGCGGTGTATCGGCGGAAATGGTCAAGCCTGTATGAATCACTAAAAGATAGTCGTCCGAGACGAGGAAGGCTTAGACGACTATGTGTAGAACAAATACCCAAAGATATTCGACCATTGCTAGCAGGAGACCATACAGGGTGGGGAAGACCCCATGCCAAAACGCTAAAAGACAGGAGTTTTGTGCATCAACCGAATTTGGTTGAAGGCAACAAACCAATTGTGTTGGGGCATGACTACAGCACCTTGGGATGGGTACCAGAAATGTCAGGGAGTTGGGCAATCCCGTTATGTCACGAGCGGATCAGTAGTTTTGAGACAGCAGCCCAAAGAGCAGCCTTCCAACTGAGGCAAGTATGCCGCGATTTGTCCGTAAGACCGATCGCTACTTATGACAGTGAATATGGTAGTGCTGCCTTTATGAATTTGACCGAGGATATCCCAGCAGACTTATTGCTGCGTCTACGCCCGAATCGATGCTTATACAAAAGCACCTGAACCCTATAGTGGCTCTGGTCGTCCTCGCAAGCATGGTGATAAATTCCAACTTGCCAATGCTGATAGTTGGGGAGACTCATCGGCAACTTTTAGCTTAGAGGATGAGACGGTCGGACAGGTGCAAATCCAGCAATGGTCTGATTTGCACTTTAAAAAAGCATCCCAACGACATTTCCAAGTTATTCGAGTCACCCATCCCCATTGCTCTGGTTTATGGTTAGCTTGGGTCGGTGAACAAATAGCCAACTTTAGAGCAGATTTGGCGCTTGTAACTTACGCCGTTTTGCCATCGACCATTGGAATCGCTTTGCCAACAACGTTTACATTGGTACGCTGCCACAATTACTGACTCCTCAACAGGCTTTGCGCTGGAGTGACCTCATGCCGTTACTCTCTTGGCAGTTATGGCTGGCGCGTCAACTGGTGATTGATACTCCTTTGCCTTGGCAGAAGCCTCAAACTAATCTTACTTTGGTCGTGTCGCTCAGGGCTTTGCCGCACTTTTAGTCAGGATCGGCTCTCCTGCTTGTTCTCCGAAACCTCGTGGTAAGTCTCTTGGTTGGAAATCTGGGCGCAAGCGCGATCCTTATCCTCGCTTTCCTATCATCAAAAAACGCGCTTCTCGTCCCAAAAAGGTCAACAAAGACATCCTTAATTCCTAATCCTAAATATTCTCCTTTTCATTCTCTTGGATTTTGCCCAGTTCTCCATTCTCTGGGTTACTTTTTCCTGCTCTTTTTCTGATTAGCTTAATCAACTTAGTCTAAACTCCAGTAAGTAAGTGGGCTTAATCCAGATCTAAAACCTGCGGCGCACGCGCAGCGTGCGCCGCAGGTTTTAGATCTGGATTTTAATTATGCTGCGGTACTTAGAGGTACTTAAATAATCAACAGGAGAACCCATCTCATCCAACAGAAAAGACCGACTGTATAATTTGTGCCGCCGCTAGTTTTGGTATTATACCTTTGACAATAATGTGGTGTAGCTCATGCATATTGCATGGTTAGGTAAAAAATCCCCTGCCTGTGGCAACGTGACCTATAGTCGCGAAATTACCAATGCATTACTCGATCGCGGACATCGAGTCAGCTTTATGCATTTTGCTCCTGAGAATGATGCAGACAATGAAGAGCCAGAAGAACATACTCCAGAAACGCAGGATGTCACCTTACCCTTTCTTTATAAATCCACTATTTATACGGTTCCATCCTTAAGAGCTAATAAGATTCTCGTCGATTCCTTGAGATCGCTAAAGCCCGATCTCATTCACGCTTCCCTTGCCATTTCTCCCCTTGATTTTCGCCTGCCCGAAATTTGTGCCGAACTCGATCTGCCCCTCGTTGCCACCTTTCACCAACCCTTCGATCTCAAGCGGCGCAACCTTGCCTCGAGTACGCAGCAGCTCACCTACCAAATTTATGCCCCATCCCTAGCCGATTACAACCAAGTTATTATTTTTTCTAATATTCAAAAAGAGCTTCTCAATAAACTTGGCGTTCCTAATACTAGAATTGCAATTATTCCCAATGGAGTAGATAGCGATCGCTATTCCCCAGGAGCTTCAAATATTAAGGATGAGCTTAAAGCCGAAGTCCTATTTCTTTATCAGGGACGTTTAGCTGCCGAGAAAAATGTCGAAGCTTTGCTCAAAGCATGGCGTAAATGTCGATTGCCCGAAGGTTGTAAGTTAGCGATCGTGGGTACGGGACCATTGCTGGCGGGTTTAAAGACCTTTTATGGTAACGATCCGAGCATTATTTGGATGGGATATATTGCGGATGAGCAGAGACGCATCGAAATTTTGCGTGGAACAGATGTATTTATCTTGCCATCGCTAGTTGAGGGGCTGTCATTATCATTGCTGGAGGCGATGTCCTGCGGTGTGGCATGTATTGCTACGGATGTGGGCGCTGATGGCGAAGTAATCGAAAATGGAGCGGGAATCGTGCTTGATTCCCATCGAGTGACCTCGCAACTTTGTACGCTTTTGCCACTATTTGTCGATCATCCTGAAATGGCGAAAATTATTGGTATTAAGGCAAGACAAAGAGTCTTAGATCGTTATACCTTAGTAAAGAATATTGATCGCCTAGAAACTCTCTACGAACAAACCATGAGCCAACAATGGGTGAGAGTCAGTGCGTTCTAAGTCATTTCAATAGGTCTTTGATCGTCTGCGATAAGACCTTAAGTTTTACGGGTTTCGATAGATAATGATTTGCCCCTGCAATCAAGCATCTTTGGCGATCGTCCGCCATGGCTAAAGCTGTTAAAGCAATAATTGGTATATTAACCAATTCAGGATCGAGACGAATCTGTCTTATTGCTTCTAGCCCATCCATTTCAGGCATTTGGATATCCATCAAAATTAGATCGGGATGGTGCTTTTGGGCAAAGGCGATCGCTTCTTTGCCATTATTCGCAAATAGTAAACGGTAACCAATCGCTTCTAGGTAGCTAGAAATGGTAATGATATTGGTTTCGTTATCCTCAGCTAACAGAATTAGCGGCGAGGAAAATTCCGTTGATGATGTTTTCTCGGAGTCTAGGGTGGGAGTAGATTCGGAACTAGCTCCGACTTTATTGGCTAATTTAGAGGCACTTGCCGAAACTACACAGGGAATCTCAACCGTGAAGCAACTGCCAACACCCAACTCACTGGTCAGATCTACATTCCCGCCATGAAGCTCGACTATTCGTTTTACCAGAGACAATCCTAATCCTGTGCCCTCATAGTTACGATTAAGAGCGCTATCAATCTGGATGAAGGGTTTAAATAATTTCGATATATTTTCAGGAGCAATACCAATGCCCGTGTCTTTTACAGAAATGCGAAGAAATTCTTTGACGATCGCCGTTTCGGAAACATCTTTTTTTACAGTGCTCACCTCAAGCATGACCTGTCCGCCATTGGGGGTGAATTTGACTGCATTGGTTAGCAAATTGATTAAAACTTGACGAATACGTAACTCATCTATCCAGAGATGGGGCAGATTTGGAGGAAGATAACTGCGGAGGTAGATCGATTTTTTGACAGCTTGGGGTCTGATAAATTCCAGACTAGATGTACAAATTGGTTCTATACCAACAGCTATGCAGTTTAGCTCTAGCTGTCCCGATTCGATTTTCGCCACATCGAGAATATCGTTGATGAGGGAGAGCAAATGCGTACCGCTTTGTTCGATAGTCTGTAAAACACTATTCTGTTTTGGATTAATGCTGCCAAACACCTCATCCTGAAGTCCTTCAGTAATACCTAAAATGGCATTGAGAGGAGTTCGGAGTTCATGGCTTATATTGGCTAAAAATTGACTCTTGGCAAGGTTGGCTTCTTCGGCAGCTAGCTTTGCCTTTTGCAAGGAAATAACTTGACGGTTGACCTCCTGTTCGAGATCTTGAGTTAATCTTCTTAACTGTAAATGGGTTTTAATTCTGGCAATAACTTCTTGGTATTGAAATGGTTTGGTAATATAGTCCACGCCCCCCAGCGCGAAACTTTTGATTTTGCTATCGATATCATTTAAAGCCGTCATAAATATGACGGGGATATCTTGGGTTAAAGGATTGCTTTTGAGATGCTCGCAAACTTCAAAGCCGTTCATGTCAGGCATTCTAATATCTAGCAAGATCAGTTCGGGTACTAACCTTCCAAATTGCCGCCCAATCTGTTTGAGGGCGCGATCGCCACTAGTCGCGATCGCTACGTCATACCCCACCGTACTAAGAGTTTCCGAAAGGACTTCCAGATTAGCAGGAATATCATCCACAATCATAATCAGTCCTTTAGAATCGTCGGGTTCGGTAGTCATAATTTTAGTTATTTCTAAGGATTGTGGAATTCAAGAAAAAGTTGATCGTCCAGATAATAAATGGATTTCGTATATTGGACATGTTTATGAGGCAATTTTTTAGAAATAAAAATTGATAATTACCCAAATCATGAGAGATTACTTGAAATACTTTCTAAAGAAGACTATATAAAAACTATGTACTTCGATTCAGAATAAAAATAGATAACAGTACTAAATGACAGGGTTCCAATAAAAATATTTTATTTTATTTTTAGGAGTTGCCAAAAAAACATAAACAAGATACAAACAAAGTCTTTGAGTTTAAAAAATAAATTGTAGAGTTGCTCAAATTTTATCACAGTATATGCTCTGTGCTAATTTCAAGAACACCTATGGCAAGCTATTTACTTCATAACAAGGACTAGATACCGTTGCCAATTTTGATTCTAATTGAAATATTTAAGTAAGTGGGCTTAATTAAATATAAAACCCTAAAATCTGCGGCGCACACGCAGTATGCACTGTAGGTTCTAGATCTGGATTTTAATTATGCCCAGCTACTTACTCGCTTTTTTTGAATAAAGTTAGAAATCCTTATCCCATAATTTGCAATTCATTGCAGTTAAATATAAAAATATTATTTTCCGCAAGAGATTTTAGCAGTAAGAGATTAAGGAGTCTTAGATTTTATGAAATCATAAAAAATCCATTCCGTTTGTTACTGATCAATTAATCTTGGCAAAAAATCATAACCTTCAATACGTAAATCACCCTCCCGATATTTAATTATTACATAGCAATGCTTGAGTTAGCTATGAATAGATGAAAACCCAAAATAAACCCAAAATATCAGTGGCAGTGCAAAACCCATATGCTCATATTTTGAGTTTTATATTTTAAGGAAAACTAGTATTGCTATAGAGTTAAATCTGTTTTTTGATTTATATAAATCCAATCAAATTTAATAACTAATTCAGCATAAGTAGCTGGGCATAATGCTTTTATAGCTGTCGCCAAGGGTATTAGTCCATAAAGCCCAAGGGGAGAAGCTTGGTGTTTTGCACCAAAACTAAATCTAATAGGGGTTTCCAAGTTAAGAAATGGCTACGCCATTTCTTAACTTGATATAAAAGAGATAGATAATAGATAGGACTAAACATCCCCCAAAAAAGACAAGTGGCGGCGCGGAGCGCCGCCACTTGTCTTTTTTTTGGGGGGGTAAGAAAGGGAGTGGAATTATTGGCGCTTAAGACGATTAATTTCGTCTTGAAGTTCATCAATTTGGCGTTTCAAGCGTTCAGCTTCACTTTCAGACTTGTTCTCTTTCTTCGGAGATTGAGAAACATCAACGGCTCCAGTCGTATCGCCTCGCTTGTAATTGCCAGACTTGATATTGCGATAATCTTCCGACTCAGCCCATTCGCGAATATAATGAACGCGCTCTACGGGAAAAGGATGGCTGAGCATGGAACCAGCCCCGAAACCATTGTAGAGCATGAATTTATAAATTTGATTGAGATTATCCTTATCAAGTTCTTGATAGGCTTCCGATTGCCGAATAAATTCGGGCAAGCTCAATTCATGGGCAAAGGCGGAACTCCCTCCCGATAACTTCATCATCGTGGAGAGGACTGTATCTAGTTCGTTGGTGACTAATAGGGCGGCGCGATCGCTCGATAATTCTGCCTTGCGTCGCCATTCAAAGAAAGCATAAATTAATCCACTACTGACGATACCACCCAAGCCAAAGGTCATTTCACTAATGGTCGAGACAATGCTCATCACCCACATTGCCATTTGGATCAGGGTTGTGTGACCGCATTTGATATGTCCGAGCTCATGGGCAAGCACCGCCCGAATTTCCTCTTCGGTGAGCAGGTCTAGCAGTCCTGAGTTAATGACTATATAGGGGTGATCTTTGCCGAGAGCGTAGCTATTGGCTACGGGATTTTGGGAGACGAATAGAGTGGGTTCGGGCTGAACATCAAGGTCAGCAACGCATTCTCTAAAGATTCGATGAATTGTCGCGTATTGTCGGTGATTTACCTGAATGCTATTGCCAATGTGGTAAATCGTCTGCGGACGCTCGTACATAAACTCGACAAATTTTCCTGCCACGAGGTCAAATCCGGGGACGCTGCGGAGGGCTTGTTCGGCTTGGCGATCGAGGGGATGTCGAAAGGCTTCGCTAGAAATGCCTGTATAACGTGGCATAGGTGTTGATATCTACTGAGATATACATGATTTTCTCCATTTTATCCCAAAGTTATCAAGCTTTATTTTTGTTAACCTATCCGTTTGAGTAGGTGAGCTATATAGGGGTACATAACTGACGGCTGCACGTAGTCTTATATTGGTTAACACTGCTAGGTAAAAGCCTGTTTTCAGCACTTTCATTATATTGATGAATAGGAGATTAACAAGGTTTAAACTTGAGGTACTTCTGACAATTTTCAGGTGGACTTATTGTGGTAGTAGGGGGATAACCTTGATAACCTTGATGGGAATGATGGGAACAAAGCCTTGGTTTAGTGGCTTCCAGTCTCCTGAAATTTTTAGTTTATAGTTTATTTGCACAGGCTCAGCATTAGCATAAGCAGAAACCGTGAGAACAAATGGCTGTTGTTTATCAGTACCAAAAGAGCAGTTTGAAGTGTGTTGAGTCGCTAAGTAAAGGGAATCAGAACAATATGATTGTTCAATTTGAGAGGGTTTAGATAAAACCCAAGAAAATACTGCCCCTTTATTATCTTTAGGAGAAATGGTGGTATCAATTGTGATCTTACCGGGCCCTGCTAAGAAAGTGAGATAGTACTTTGTTGGTGTTTTGGAAGATACTAGAGAACCAGAATACTCACCGCTAGTTAACAAAGTCGGTTTTTTGGGGTCTGTAGAGGGTTGGGCAGCATTAGCTACTGGAGTAAACAAAGAAGCTAGGCTGAGTATGCATGTAGCTAAGATGACAGAGTGCTTGATAGCAGGCTTAAACTTCATATTTTTGAGTTTAGGGTTTACAAATGTGGGATTTAGGGAATACCAAAAACAAATTACCATAAATTACCCAATGCGAACATGCTCACGCAGGTATCAAGCGTTATAACTCGGTAACGGCAGTTTATCGCAATCGTGTACCTGATTTTGATGACCGTCTTATGTTGAATGCGGCTGGCTTATGGAACTTCTATTTGGACGCTGTAGATTTATTTGGTGCGTTTCATTTCATGAACGCACCCTACGCTAATGTTTAGTGTGAATCACCTTTCGTATGAATGTTCAAGTACTTCTCTCCTAGCTCTATCTAGAGACTTGTTAGCAATATTTTGAATTTCATATGAAGAGTCTTTAGTAAGGCTCATGAGAACTGAAAAAATTCTATCTTTTTGCTCTGAAGTAAGCTTTTTTTTGTTAATAGAAGAGGGAAGAAGTCCCAGTGCTTGAATAGCATATCGATTTTTACGTTCTAATGCAGTTTTTAATAACTCATCAATTGCCCCAAGTTTTACAAGAGAAAACATACCACTATTGCATATTCTTTCGTCAGGATCTGAAAGAGCCCCTATCAGAGATGGAATAGCCCTATTATCGCCAAGTTCACCTAGGGCTTCTGTGACTTTATACCGAGTATTACCGTTACCATATTTGATAGAAAGGGCATCAATGAGGGGATCAACGGCTCTTGAGTCATGAAGTTTTCCTAGACCATAAGCTGACAAATCTTTAGCTATTGCTAAATTGTGTTGATTTGGTTGATTGTCAAAAGGTGTTTGTAATATCTCAATAAGGGGGTCAACTGCTCGTGAGTCACCAAACCACTCTATAAGATAGTAGAGATTCCCCATAATTCTCGTTGACTTTTCCAGCTTAATACTATTTATTTTTTCTAAAGTAAACTCGACAATTTCATTATTATTAATACGATGAATCTCTAGTGCCATTTCATAATTCCATGTGACTTCACTTTCGTCATTATTCCTTTTACGCATGTAATACGCACCACTCTCAAAGCATTGAGCTATTACTTCTATCATCCTTGTCAAATTAAAACTATACATAGATGGAGTTTCTTCAGGTATAGACTTTAAGACTAAAGAGTGATCGCGTTTTGTGTCAATTTCAAGTGTTGAAATACTTGTAAAGTCATAAGAAAAAACAGGAAGTAAAAAATAGGTGTCAATTTCTTCTAAAAGAAGGGTATAGCTGCTAAATTCAGAATCTATAGAGTACATATCAGCAATGGCGTTCTCAAACGAAGGAAAGCAATAACCTGGAAAAAAGAACTCCCACGAATCTGAACCATTATGCCATTCATAAAGTGTATAAACCTCCTCAGATAATTGAATTGGAAATAACGACACCTTTTCTTCAATTTCTTTGCGAGTTAGACCTGGTTGCAAAGAATTTACATAATTTGGTCTGTGAATTTCAAGCCAATTTTGAATTCTTTGTAATGCTTTATTTAGTTTATTCATGATTGCAAGCTAAATTTTTAGCAAGTAGCAAGTAGGGTTCGTTAGCTTTAGCGTAACGCGCTATTATTTAAGTAGTATAAGTGGAAGACTAATTAATAGTAAATCGATAAAAATATTGATTGAGGAAAATCTACAGACAAAGAGCAGTTAAAAACTGACATTAGCCTTTACAGGCATGACAACCAATAAGCGATCGCCTTAATTATCACTAAAAAGCGATCGCCTATATTAATCTGGAAACTTAAGCGATCGCCTTGATCGGTATGAAAATCAACAAGCGATCGCCTTTACCAGTATGACTAAAAAGCGATCGCCTATATTAATCTTGAGACTTAAGCGATCGCCTTTACCAGTATGAAATGCAACAAGCGATCGCCTCAATTATCACTAAAAAGCGATCGCCTATATTAATCTGGAAACTTAAGCGATCGCCTTGATCAGTATGAAAATCAACAAGCGATCGCCTATATTAATCTGGAAACTTAAGCGATCGCTCTTTAAAAAAGACTAGCTAGACAACAGGTTGATGCGATCGCAGTAAGTTGATATTTGAAAATTAAGATTTTGGCGATTCTCCAAGCGGAGACGGGTCGTCTCTGACTTTGGGTTGGTAGGTGGAGTCTGCTGTACTGACAAGGTATAGCCTTGCTTTGCATCAACATCTACTATTGCTAATACGGAAATCTCTAGTCCTTTTTCAGCACGTCCAGCACAGCCATTATAGAAATGCTCAACCCCATAGGTTGCTTTACCACTTTTGGGTACAAATGAGCAGTCTGTCGCGATGATCTGACGTGCGGTGGCTGGTATTGCTTGTTCTATCAGGTCGGCGTTACCTTTGATAAAGTTAAAGGATTTCTGGAATTGCTGACGATAGCTCCGTTCTGATATTTGACTATATCGACTCAGGTTCGTAAAGTTTACTTTCCCGTACAATACCAATATTGTCGAAAACAACATTATCAGAAACTTTTGTTGGGGTTTACTCAGTAGACTGGATATTATGAAATTGATGCTATTCATTTGGTGCTGGTGTTTAATATCTGCACCTTATACGATGGATAGCTTTTTTTCTCTATTTTCTAAAAATGTCCGAAGTATTGCTGATTTAATTTGATTTATTTTGATTTAAAAAGGGCGATCACTTTTTCATGATAAATTTCCCCTAGAACAATTTTTGTAGAAGCGATCGCTGCTATTCCAAGCTATTTCAAAGTTTTTCTCAATGTGGATTTGATTGAAAAGGGCTGTAAGATACAGACTTTTTTAATCAAAAAATTTCTTGGTTTGGATTTGAGCGTAAAGCGCTGTAAGAAGCATATTCATCCACAATGTTATAAATTGCTTGCGCTAAAGCTGGATCGAAGGTCAATTGAAGGATACCAGTATCAGGATTCTTCATGATTACATTTTCTGTACCTTGTGGTTTAAAACGCAACATATCCTTATCAGTATTGATATCGACTTTGAAATTATCTCCATCTACTCGGACAGAAACAATATCATCTAGAGAAAGTTGATATGTAAATTTGAGCAGGTATTTAAGCCGACTTGATGTATCTATGACTTCATTGATTTTGCCCCTATCAGTAAAAGAAATATCACTCATATGGTTATTCCAATAATTTCTATTTAGCTTATACCAATTCATTGAAGTGTTGTCACACTTTCGTGAATTGGTATTAGATCCTAAGCAAACCTTATGTTGCTATATAATCTTAAAAGCCATCTAAATAGATAGTTTGTATCTTTACAATAACTTATGACTCTCGCTCCCTACGGTTCTTGGAAATCACCTATTAGTTCTGACTCGATCGTTTCTAGTAGTATTCGGCTCGGCGCGATCGCCATTGATGGGGGTAATGTTTATTGGAATGAAGGTAGACCAACTGAAGGGGGAAGAAATGTGATCATGCGCTATGACGGTGATTACAGCGAGATAACCTCTGCGCCGCTTAATGTTCGATCGCTAGTTCACGAGTATGGTGGCGGTGAATATCTTGTCAAGGACGGAAGAATTTATTTTTCTAATTTTAGCGATCGCTGCATCTATCGCAAAATTGGCGAGGGAACACCCAGCCCCTTAACCGTGGAAGGTGCTTATCGCTATGCAGATTTTGTTTGGAATCGCAGCTATGGCAAATTGATCTGTGTGCGCGAAGATAGTACGGAGACTGGCGAACCGATTAATACCTTAGTGGCGGTAAATACAGCTAATGGTGAAGATATTCAAGTATTAGTATCGGGGGCAGATTTTTATGCTTCGCCACGACTCAATTCCACAGGGGACAAACTCGCATGGATTAGTTGGCAGCATCCAAATATGCCTTGGGATGGAACGGAACTCTGGCTAGCCGATCTGGTGGAATCAAATACAGGAGTTCTCACCATCCAAAATCCCCAACTGGTAGCTGGTGGTAAGGATGAATCGATTTTCCAGCCCGAATGGTCTCCCGATGGCAATCTCTACTTTGTTAGTGATCGCACAGGTTGGTGGAATCTCTATCGTACTTCCGCAGAAGATATGACAATTCAACCCCTATGTTTGATGGAAGCTGAATTTGGTTTGCCGCAGTGGGTGTTCGGAATGTCTACCTACGGCTTTACGGGTGATGGCAAAATTCTTTGTTCCTATACCCAGCAGGGTAAATCCCATTTAGCAATTCTCGATCCCCTGCATCTCGATTGGGGTTTACAAGAAATTGATTTACCCTTTACGTCAATTTCTGGACTGCGTTGCGAAGGCGATCGCGCGGTTTTTCACGGTGGCTCGCCAACGGAACCGACAGCAATTGTTTTACTCAATCTGACGACGGGAACTTGGCAAAAGATACGGGTCGCGTCAGATTTACAGATCGATCCCCACTATATTTCCGCCGCTCAGCCCATCGAGTTTCCCACCGAAAATGGCAAGACCGCTTACGGGCTATTCTATCCTCCTAAGAATAAGGACTTCCAAGCCGAGGCATCAGAAAAGCCCCCTCTATTGGTCAAAAGTCATGGTGGTCCCACAGCTTCTACTTCAGGAAGTCTCAGTCTGGGCATTCAATACTGGACGAGTCGTGGCTTTGCCGTACTGGACGTGAACTATGGCGGTAGCACTGGCTATGGACGCGAATATCGCGATCGCCTTAAGGGGAATTGGGGCATCGTCGATGTGGATGACTGTGCAAATGGAGCGAAATTTCTTGCCGACAAGGGTTTAGTAGATGGCGATCGCCTTGCGATTTCGGGAGGTAGTGCTGGCGGCTATACGACACTTTGCGCTTTGACATTTCGCGATGCTTTCAAAGCAGGGGCGAGTCATTATGGCATTTGCGATCTCGAAGCTCTTGCTACGGATACCCATAAATTTGAGTCGCGTTATCTCGATAGTTTGATTGGAAAATATCCCGAACAGAAGGAAATTTACATTCAGCGATCGCCAATTCATTTCACCGAAAAACTTTCCTGTGCGATCGCCTTTTTTCAAGGTTTAGAGGATAAGGTCGTACCGCCCAATCAAGCGGAAATGATGGTAGATGCTTTGCGTCAAAAGGGTTTACCAGTTGCCTATGTTCCCTTTGAAGGCGAACAGCACGGCTTCCGAAAAGCCGAAAATATCAAACGCGCCCTTGATGGTGAGTTCTATTTCTACGCACAAATTTTCGGCTTTGCTCCTGCCGATGATATCGAACCACTCGCGATCGAGAATCTTTTATAAGTAATGAAGTGCCGCGCAGAGCGCGGCACTTCATTACTTCTGCTAATCTAATCAGAAAAGCCCCCAGCACGCAAATACATAGATAACCGATAAAAAAATACTAAACGATCGGCTTCTCGATAAACGCGATCGACAAATTCCCATCCTTCTTCTCCTTCCCCCAGCATATACTTATTGGCAAGATATGCTACCAATAGATCTTGGATTTCTCTATTGAAACCACCAGCTTTGTAATAATTTCTATCCATTTCTTCATCAATATTTTTGGGAGGATTCACATTCCGTTTTAACCGTTCTACCTTTCCTAAAATAAGGTTTATACGTTCCAAAGTTCTATAACTATTTTCTCGAATTATTTCTGGGAATCGTCGGGTTACATCGATAATTTTGCCGTTAGAAAGTTTTTGGATTAAAATTGGTCTTTGACTTCCAAAGTAAGATTTAAAAACTAGCCCACTTCTCACAATCTCTGCACTTCCATCTCCATCTAAATCTCGAATATCAAAAGTTTCTTCACGACTACGCTTAAAACTGTATTTGTCAAATATTTGCTTTTCATTATCAAAATAATAGGTCTGCCAGTAATCACAGCAAGCTAAGCCACCACGATGAAAAGAAATTACAGTATTAACATCGCCACTGCCTTCTAAATCAAAAAACTTGATCCCAAAATCAACCTTACTATATCCATTGATACCGCTTTCCTCAAATATTTCATCCAATACTATTTCTTCCCATTGAATGAATTGCAAACGGGGTTTAGAAATTACATACGTGCCATAAATGCCTTCAGGATGCTGGTAAATTACTTTTATTGTTAAATTTCCATAGCTTTTAGTTTCCACGACATCATAATCAAGTTTTGGAGATATCGAATCGTAATAACTAGGCTGACTTTTAGATAGAGCATAGGATTGGCATCCTTCATCATATTTGAATACATCCTTGAAAAAACCGAAGTGATTATCTTTTTCTTTTTTAGTTGGCATAATTACTTCAGGCTCATTGTCTTTATTTGAATAAACTATGGAGAAAGGAATTCTATAAAAACGTTCTTCAAATAATCTTTGATCGGTTTTCTCCTCATATAATAATTTTTCATTACGATAAATCCGAAAGCGCATTTCGGAACCCATCTTCATCGCACGAAATTCCTGCTCATCATTTATAAAAGAAGTTTCTACTCTAACTTTGCCCAGAGTTTTTGAACGCACGATCTGTGTCTCATGGCTAGACTTAGGTTCGGGAAGAGAAGTATCTTCTGGAACTGGCAAACATACCTTCGCTGGTTGAAGCGACTTAGATATCTCGTTAAAAAAGGTGACTTCTTGACCTTGTGCTTTAACTAGTGGTTGAGCGTTAATGCCGATATGGTCTATAACGAACATACGAGCTAGCAGAGTTAGATACGCCAACAGCATAGAATTCGACTTTACAATAATTGACTTACGAATTCTTGCATAAATCACTACCTTACACGAAAAAATACATCTAATTTTATGATTTATTTCTGTCAAAACGCATTGTTTATAGCCTTAGCCACTTATAGCTATATTCAGTAATGTTAGAACAAAAATCAAACCCAATAGAGAGTTGCGGCGCGAAGCGCCGCAACTCTCTATTGGGTTTGATGTCCTGACTTAAGTGAATATAGCTATAAGTTAGGAAAAAATCAAAACCCAAGAAGAGAAGTTTGGCGCTTTGCGCCAAACTTCTCTTCTACAGACTACAGTTATAGATCTTCGGGAGATAGGTGATCGTTGAGGATCTGACCGTCGCGAAAGAGAATGATCCGCTGACTATTGCGGGCGACATCCGCTTCATGGGTAACCATGACTACTGTAATCCCGCTAGCATTCAACTCCCCAAATAGTTCCATTACTTCCTGAGTCGTATGTGAATCAAGCGCCCCTGTGGGTTCATCGGCTAGTAACATCACAGGATTATTAACGATCGCTCTCGCGATCGCTACCCGTTGCTGCTGTCCGCCCGACATTTGGTTAGGACGATTATTTAAGCGATGTCCCATCGCTACCCTTTCGAGAGCGGCTACCGCCCGTTCCTTCTGTTCTCGATTGGGAACATTAGCATAGGCCATCGGTAACATCACATTTTCCATCGCCGAAAGTTGCGGCAAGAGGTGATATTGCTGAAAGATAAAGCCGATTTTGAGATTGCGAACCTTTGCCAAATCGCGTTCTTCCATATGGGAGACATCTTGCTCATCCAAAAAATATTGTCCAGACGTACTGCTATCAAGACAACCAATGATATTCATACAGGTGGATTTGCCCGAACCAGAAGCTCCCATAATCGCACAATATTCTCTTTCCTTAATCACAAAGCTGACATCTTCTAAGGCTCTGACCAAGGTATCGTTTTGACCATAATACTTACATACATTATTTAAACGGACGATTTCTCTTCTAGATTCAGCGGTTGAGGAGATAGGAGCGATCGCATTGGTAGTTATCATGATTTCTTTCTTTTTATGTAAATGCTTGTAAATGCGTAAATCTTCAAATCAATACAGGCTAAAAACTAAAGACTCATGGTTAGATACTTCGCAGAGCCACAATTGGATCGAGCTTGGCAGCTTGGCGAGCTGGAAAGATGCCAAAAAATAGACCAATCCCCCCCGATACACCCACTGCGAGGCAAATTGCGCCAATGGAGACCCCAGCTTGTAAGGGAGAAACTGCGGCAATGAGGAGAATGCCCCCAACGCCAATGCCTGTACCGATCGCTCCGCCCAATAATGACAAAATAACCGCCTCGATCGTAAATTGGGTCAAAATGTCGCTAGGAGAAGCCCCGATCGCTTTACGAAGCCCGATCTCACTCGTACGCTCGGTAACGGATACCAGCATGATATTCATAATGCCAATACCGCCCACCAGTAGGGAAATCCCTGCGATCGCCGCTAACATGATCGTCAAGGCACTGGTAATATTACCGACAATTTCTAGGGCATCCTGCTGCGTGCGAATGGTAAAAGTATCGTCAGCATTAATATCGGAAGTACGATGACGCAGACGCAAGAGGTTTGCGATTTGGAATTGAGCCGCACTAACATTATCGTTGCTAGTTGCCGAAACGTTAATTACAGCTACAGCAACACCGTAGGGCGAGGTTTTACCCGTTAATCGGCTGGACATAGTAGTAATCGGCATGAAAATCGTGTCGTCTTGATTGGTTCCGAGAAACGCGCCTTTTTCAGCCATGATCCCGATGACTTCGTAGCTAGTGCCACGCATTCTTACTGTCTGTCCGAGGGCACTACCCTGCGGAAACAGATCTTTAGCGATCGCTGCCCCCAAGGCAATCACCCTTGCATTTCGCTTGGTATCCTCTTCATTAAAAAATCTCCCCGAACTCACATCCGCATTCCGAACAACTGTGTAGCTTGCGGTCGTACCGATTAGCGTAGCGCGTTTGGTATTGTTGCCAGCGATCGCCAGCTCCGAACCATTAATCTGGGGCGCGACACTGCGAACGGTGGGGACTTGGGTAGCGATCGCATCGGCATCAGCCAGTACTAACCGATTGGGGGGAGCAATCACATTACGACGCGCATTATCCGTACCCGTGATCACGAAAATTACATCCGTACCAAGGGATTGAAATTGCTGAGCTGCATACTTTTGTGCACCTTGACCAACACCAACCATCAAAATCACCGAGGCATTACCGATGATGATACCCAACATCGTTAATGTACTTCGCAAACGATTAGCTGCTAGGGTTTTACCCGCCATGCGTAAGCTTTCCCAAGTATCCATCCTTAAAATCTTCCTGAGTTACCAGTAACAATATAATTAAAAATCAAAACTAGAGAGAGTATCGCCTGCTTTGCGGGCGGCACTCTCTTCTAGGTTTTAAGTAGCGACTTAAGTGCATTTATATAAGTACCTCAGCATAATTAAAATCCAGAGCTAAAACCTGCGGCGCACGCTGCGCGTGTGCCGCAGGTTTTAGGGTTTTATATTTAATTAAGCCCACTTACTTACTTAGATGCATTTAACAGATGCTTTCATCAATAGATCCTAAATCATTTGGAGTTTCCTTGGTTTGTAAAAATCTAATCTATAGCAATATAGATGAATGGCGGCGCTTCGCGCCGCCATTCATCTTTGGGGTTTTGAAACGAGTTAAGAAATGGCTATGCCATTTCTTAACTTGGTATTACGTGGCTATAGGAAGCGGAATTTAGAAATAAACTGGTTTTGGGTTAGCATAAGTTTTAGTTAAACTTGCGAAATTTTCGATTTTCTATGCCTAAGCTATCAAAACCACCCGATCCTAACGATCCTGAATACCAAAGCCTCGAACGTAGGGTTAACTTTTATTTGCACCTTGCCATCTATTCGGCTTGTATGACCTGTATGTGGTTTATTCAATCGATCACTGAAAAAGTATGGATATGGTCAGTGTGGGTAGCGGCAATCTGGGCAGTTTTGCTGCTCGGTCATGGCATTTGGGTTTTATCCAAAGAAAGCAAGATGCAGAATGTAGAGAATTAGAAAGACCAAAAAATTAAGGATGGATGGCGCAAAGCGCCATCCATCCTTAATTTTTTGGTCTAGATTAAAAACTAAACCTCGTAAGGGTTTTTAAATTAAGAAATGGCGTAGCCATTTCTTAATTTGGTATAAGATGCTAAGCAATTCAGCATAATTAAAAACCAAAGCCAGAGAGCATACCACCCGCGTAGCGGGCGGTATGCTCTTCCTTAGCTACTTATACAGATCTCTTAGAAATTTTATTTATGTCCTAAAATAATAGGCTACAGCCATATACCCAAACTTTAATTCCATGAGTACTTCAGAACGCATCGAACAATTAGCCGCGACGATCGCCGAGGATATTTACATTGACATTGCGAAGTGGCATTTGTATTTAAATGATGCCCATTTGCATCGTCCCCTCGCGGAAAAGTTTTATCCTATGCTGCCCGATGGTATTACTTCGGCGGATGTCGCTAAAGTTTTAAATGGAACTACGATCGAAATTGGTGGTGGCAATCGCGAACTTCCCTTAAGCGATCTGATTCCTAAGTCTTGCCAGAATAGACTATTGGCTATTTTGGAAGAATTTGAATATTAAAAATAATGGAAGAGGCAAAGCCTCTTCCATTATTATCTCTCAAAGAGCGCTGTAACGATCTATGACCACCGTCGTTCCCAATCCTGTCTTTCAATCCATGCGTCGTCGTTTGGCGTTTTGGTACGCGAGCGTGACCGCAGTTTTATTAATTGTCTTTGCAACGGGCTTCTATCTCTACGTCCAGTCAACCTTGATTGATCGCATTGATGACACCATTGATCACGTTGCCGAAGTAATCGAGCGATCGCTAATCCGATCGAATTTAATTGATTTGGAATCTGACTTTAGTCGTAATTTTTCGGCAAATGCCCAAGCAATTGATGCCGATCATATCGATATTGACTGGTTCAGTGCTAAGGGGGAAATTCTCTGGACGACTAATATCAATACGGAGTCATTACAGATGCGGGAAAGGGGTATCCTGCGACCTGTATATCGCACCGTGCATTTATCGGCTGCTGAACCATTAAGACAGATGACCGAGCCGATCGTCATCAATGGCAAACTGTTAGGATACTTACGCATTAGCCATCCTTGGTTTGAAGTTACCAAACCGATTAAGCAATTGTTTCTCGATCTCGCGATCGGTACGACACTGATGATATTTGTCGTTTTACTATGTGGTTGGTGGCTGGCGGGAATTGCCTTAGAACCCGTACGCGAATCCTATCAACGATTAAAACAGTTTACGGCTGATGCTTCCCACGAACTTCGTAATCCGATCGCTGTAATTCAAACCAATGTCCAAGTGGCGCTTGCCGATCCTGATCCAGCATTTCAGCGATCGCAACTCGAAGCGATTGAAAGGATTACCCGCCGTTTGGGGAGATTAATTGACGATTTATTATTTTTAGCGCGTCACGATGGAGGAATGACCAATCAACGCCGAGAAGCTTGCAATTTATCGCAAATCCTGTATGAAGTAGGCAAAGAACAGGAAGCGATCGCCCAACAAAAGGGAATATGTCTTGAATTACCCAGCCCAGATGCAAAACTAATTATTTCAGGAGATCGCGATCGCTTGGGGCGTTTATTTACAAATCTAGTGAGTAATGCGATCGCCTATACGCCCAAGGGTGGCAAGGTACAGATCGCAGCGCTGAGTAATTCTCAAGATCGAGTACAGGTGCAGGTCAAGGATACGGGCATGGGCATTCCCGAAACTGAGCTATCCCAAATATTCGAGCGCTTCTATCGCTATCAACCGCAAAAAAGTAGCAAATCTAGTTCTAAATCCGCCAATTCCTTTACAAGCGGTTCGGGATTGGGACTGGCGATCGCCAAAGCGATCGCTGAAAGTCATCAAGGGCAAATTACGGTCGAAAGCAAAGTCGGACAGGGAACTACTTTTACTGTTAATCTTTAGGAAATTTCGGGTAGTCCTATGGGGGATAGATTCTGAAATGCCCATTTCATGCCAACAAAAAAGGTGCGAATATGTCGATCACGCTTAATCTGACCAGTGCCCACACCATTAATAATGATATTTTATAGAAATCATCTCACCTTTCAAAAACTTTAATAAAGAATCCCAGCTATCTAGTTCCATTTGAGAATATGAGATCTCTGTTCCATCAGTAGGTTCATTTTCCTCATCCATACATAAAACAATTTTCCGAATACCTGCAAGAAGAAAAATAGCTGGACGATTTTCCCATGTATTTTCACTTGATTCATCATCTTCATCTTCTTTTGCTCTGATTTTAGCTTTTTCCCATGCCTCGTCATTTGATGATGCTTGTATCAAGATTATATTTTCCCAAATTGGATATTTATCTTGATTTGCATCCCTAAATTTTACATACATAATTACGTGTGCAGCATACCATTTCATGATAGTTAGTAGTTATCCTCTCTTTTATCTATAAAGCAACACCTTCAAAAGTTTTCTTGGGGTTATTTTGATCAAAAATTGCTAAATAGGTAAGGATGGGCGGCGCAAAGCGCCGCCCATCCTTACCTATTTAGCCCTACCAAATTTCGAGATTAAGAACATTGCGATCGCCCCTACGCCAAAACCGCTAATGTGGGCTAAATAGGCGATTCCTGGCAAATTGGGATTCGCCATTGCCGCGTAAACAGTTTGTCCAGCAATCCATAAACCGAGAAATACCGCTGCAGGAATGGGAATCGCCGTTACAAAAAATCCGAGGAAAACTAAACTTAAAATCCTCGCACGCGGAAATCGAATTAAATACGCACCCATTACCCCCGATATCGCCCCACTTGCTCCCACCATAGGAACCATCGAAGTTGGAGCCGTTACCACCTGCCCAATCCCAGCGATCACACCACAAATCAAGTAGAAAAATAGAAATTTCCAATGACCGAGTCGATCTTCAATATTATTGCCAAATAGATAGAGAAACCACATATTCCCAACTAAATGGAAGATACTGCCGTGAAGAAATTGGGATGATAATAAAGCGATCGCGTGTTTGGAGGGATTGGCTACTAATTCTTTGGGAAATAGAGCCCAATTTTCCAACCATTCCCCCAGTTGAAAGTTGGGCAAACTGGTTTGATATCCAAATATCAGGACGTTCACTAAAATCAATGTATAGACAACGATGGAAGTATCCTGAGTCGGATTGTCGTCATGTAAAGGAAACATTAATAACCAATAGCTCCACTTTTATGAGTAATCACTTAATCCATATCATCCAACTTGATCCTCGGATCGACGGCTTTAAGAAGTAAGTCGCCGATGAGATTACCGACCACTAACATTAAAGTCCCTAACATCAAGCCAGCCATCACTAGATTGGTATCTTTTTCTCTTGTCGCTTCGAGTAGTAATTTCCCCAGACCTGGCCAACTAAAAAAGAACTCTGTAATAAAGGCTCCACCTAGTAATCCACCAAATTCAAAGCCTAACAAAGTGATCAAAGGGTTTATGGCATTGCGGAGGGCGTGAACGTAGATCACCTTACCTTCGGGCAAACCCTTAGCGCGGGCAGTTTTAATATAGTCTTGACGTAATACATCCAACAAACTACCGCGCATGATTCTCTGCAATCCTGCAAAGCTGACCACCGTCAAAGTCAGGGTCGGGAGGATTGCGTGATGTCCGATATCGAGAAATTTACCTAAGGGCGATAGATCGGCAAACCCAATACTAGTCATACCTCCCACGGGAAACCAGCCCGTGTTTTGTGCCACCATCAATAATAGGATTGCCAAGACAAAACTAGGAAAACCCTGTGTGGCATAGCTGACAATCTGAATTAGGCGATCGCTCCAAGTATTTTGCTTAACGGCACTATAAATACCCAGAGGAATCGCCAACAACCATGTCGTTATCAACGAAGCAAGGGACATGATCAGCGTATTTCCAGCCCTTTCGACAATTAACGGCGTGACGGGAGCTAACCCTTGGCAACGCACACCCAGATCACCATTTAGGGTATTTCGCAACCACAAAAGATACTGCAATGCTTCGGGCTTATCGTAGTTAAGCTGTTTTTCTAGCTGCTCGATGGTCTTTTTAGGCGTACTGGGGTTGTTGCGGAGTTCGGAAAAACAATTTCCGGGAGATTTTGTAATGGCAAAAAAACTTAAAACAGACACCCCAAAAATGACAATTACTGCCTGTCCTAGTCGCTTCACCACAAAACCCGTCGTATCGTTAAAAATCAAGCGCCAGAAAGGGTGATTGACTCGATTTGCAGTTGTCATGATTTGCTGTTGCTAGTTAATCAGTTGCTAGTTAATCAGTTGTGGCAGTTCTAAATGCTTTGTGGAAGCGCCCCCCGTTCGAGGGTGCGATTCCATAAACCCAAAAATCTACAAATGATTTAGGACTGTTGTATGTGTAGATATTATAGCGATATCAAACTAAAACCCCAAACATAGTTTAGTTTGAGCTTGGTTTGAGCTTGCTTTGAGCTTGCTTTGAGCTTGTATAGCTAGCTGCCGCCAGTCTTGTTATACCAATTCACGAAAGTGTTGTCACACTTTCGTGAATTGGTATAACAAATCCAGTAAGGTTTTTCAAAGCTCAAAATGGCAACGCCATTTTGAGCTTTGGTATCAGGACATAAAAAAGAGGGTTGCTGCGCTCCGCGCAGCAACCCTC
>NZ_ALWB01000050.1 GCF_000332215.1 Pseudanabaena biceps PCC 7429 | reverse complement strand
CTATAGTGTCTATAACGGTTACGCCGTTGAGCGACAACAAAAATGTCTTGCTCACCTAAGACGACACTTTAAAGCATTGCTGAAATTAACCCTTAAATCGCAACAAGAAATTGGCAAAGTATTTATCAGACTCATTGATGAAGCCTTTGAACATCATGCGACTTGGCGAATACACGGTGATAATCCACCATATTTACTTGGGCAACTGATTTTAAAATTCGCGTCAACCAAGCCATTTCAGACTGGTTGCCCAAGGTTGGATATGCCGCAGGGCTTTTGTTAAACTCCCTCAAGAAAAAATACAGCTCAGTGGTGGTATTTTCTTGATGATCCCCTTGTCCCCCCTCGATAATAATCGTGCCGAGCGTAATCTCAGGCTTGCCGTTACCAAACGCAAAGTTTCTGGTGGTTCCCGTTCTATGGATGGCTTACACAATACCGCCGCTTTGTTGACGGTTATTCAAACCTGTAAAAGCTCAAGGTAAATCTGTCATTGATTTTTTCCGTCAAGCTTTAATTGATCCTTCTTCTATTTCTCTCATTCCTATTCTTACCTGAATTCTTACAAATGTTCGGAAAGTTCTACTAATGAAGCTCCAGGATTACGATCTAAAAAAGCCAATGTCCGAAACTGGGGAACTGATAATTCTGTTGCCTTGCGATCGCGCATATCCGCTCGAATAAATCGCATCACTAAAGGAATTGTTTCCATTACTTTCGCCGCGCATTGTTTTGATAATGTTGAGTTTGATAATATGGGTTTTGATAATGTTGGGTTTGATAATATGGGTTTTGATAATGTTGGGTTTGATAATATGGGTTTTGATAATGTTGGGTTTGATAATATTGAATTTGATAATGTTGAGTCTGACTGCTGAGAGTCAATTTTTGAAGTAAGTAATTTTGATGATTTTTGACGAACAGACTTTGGCGATCCCATTAGACGATTAACTCTTGGCTTTTTTTAGATTGGGCTTTGGCTTGAAATATAGCAAGTCCCTAAGCATAAGTAAACTTAAAATCTAGAAGAGCGTACTGCCCGCGCAGCGGGCGGTACGCTCTCTGGTTTTGGTTTTTAATTATGCCGAACTACTTAATTCGTAATTCGTAACCTAAACCGCAACAGATACAGGACTATCGAGCTTCTTCAACTGCTGTACTAGCAAACTGAGGAATAGCCCAACATCGGTAACTACGCCCACGGACTCCACGGAACCGCGATCAGAAAGTTTGGTCACAACTGCAGGATTGATATCCACACAGACCATCTTGACACCAGCGGGAGTCATGTTGCCCACACCGATAGAATGCAACATTGAGGAAAGCATCAAAATCATATCTGCACCCCGAATTTGTTCGCTATACAGGCGTTGTGCTTCCAATAGATCCATTACCGTATCAGGTAAGGGACCATCATCACGAATGGAACCAGCGAGGACAAAGGGAACATCGTTTTTAACGCATTCGTACATTACGCCAGTCTTCACAAAACCAGCTTCCACAGCCTTGTGAATGCTGCCATAGCGACGAACGGAGTTAATCACCTTTAGATGATGGCGATGTCCGCCCTTGACGCTGACACCGCGCTTGAGATCGACACCAAGGGAGGTTCCCATCGAGGACTGTTCCATATCGTGAACGGCGATCGCATTACCACCGAGCATCGACTGGACATATCCCTCGCGGATCAAGTAGGCAAGGTGAGGAGCACCACCAGTATGCACGACTACGGGACCACAGGAGACAACTAGCTTGCCGCCGCGATCGCGAATTTGGCGAAGTTCCCATGCAATCTGCTCGACGACTAGTTCGACACGGCGTTCGCTAGATACCCCTGCACCCATAAAGGAAAATTCTTCTTTCTTGGCAGTATCTCTGGCTTCAGGCTTGCGTACTGTCCGCACGCCATCGTAACCGACAACAACTCGATCGCCTACGACGAGATCGCGCAACAGCTTGCAGGTAGCAGTTTTACCATCGGGACTGATGGCGATCGCCGCATCCATGCGCTGATTTTTGCAGCGGAGCCATTCACCATCAACACAGGCATCGGTAGGATAAATGGTGGATACATAAAAGTCATCAGGGGCAACTCCATCCTGCAATACTGGCTCCAGATTGGCATCGGAAGTATCGCGATCTTGTAAAACCGCGCCGATTTCGATCAGTTCGCCCATAATCGTTTCCATGAGGTCATGGGAGGGAGCTGAAATCCGAATCTTTGCTAAGGATGTGCTTTGTCTCTGTTCGCCGAGATTGAATTCTAATACTTGGAAACTGCCGCCGTTATCCGTTACCAAATCGAGGGCACGGTTAATAATCCCTGAATCGAGTAAATGTCCTGTTAGTTCGACAATTCTCGCTTCCACAATGCTTGGTTCGACATTGGCTAGTTCACTAGCAATGGGAACTTCGATGGTTCTGAGGGTTAAACATTTTGCGGCTCCACCTGCCTTGAGGAATTCGGTGAGTGGCGTTTCGATCACATTAAACCCAGCATCGCTAATACGTTGCTTGAGGCGATCGCTGATTTTATTCATCACCACATGGCGATCGACATTCACCGCATTACAGGAGAAGGTGACAGCATCAGCCTCTTCGATCGCAATTCGCTTATTCGCAGGAATCCGCATTTCAATCAAGCGATTGGAATAGGAATCAAAGGCAGGAGGATAGTAGAGTAAGTAGCCGTCAGTAAGAGGGCAGAAGCAGGTATCTAAATGATAGAATCGATTATCAATCAGACGCAGGGATAAAACTTCGACATTTAACCACTTGGCAAGGTAGGGGTGAGCATCTAGTTCTGAACGGAAACCATAGCCAGCCCATAACCAACCACCTGAGCGATCAAATAGGGCATCACCTGCACCTTCAAAGGGTAAATCCTTGGGCAATTCAAATACGGTAAATCCCTTAGACTCAAACCATGCTTTGAAGTAGGGTTCTTCGCCTTGACGTTCTTTATGTAAAAAACGACTCAGCACCGCCTTGTCACCTAATACCAATCCAGCATTGGCAGTGAATACCATGTCTGGCCATCCCTTGGCAGGGGGCACTAGCTCAACATTGACTAGCCCCTTGAGGACTCCATACAGTTTTTGCCATTGCTCCACAGCGCGATCGCGGCTAGATTTGTGAACGTTGCCCTCCATCCAAGGATTGATCACATAATCTACATCGTAGTGATCGGGGGCGCACATCAGATAATTCAGTTGGGCAGTCATAAATCAAAGTAAATAATTGGGGAGAACGCAAAATTTGGCACATTCACGATGGCAGCTATCAAAATTTGCCAAACAATTGCACCAAACAATCGCACTGAACAATTGCACCAAACAATTGCACCAAACAATCGCTAAGGTGCCAATCTTTAATCATACCTAATGCCCAATGCTGAAAGCACCTCTAAAAGTTATCATCTCTTGATAATTACCCTGTAATACCAATTCACGAAGGTGTGACAACACTATTGCCAAAAATATTGCCAAAAAAACTATTGCAAACTATTGCATATATATTTGAATTAGTATACATTACTATCAGACCCATCCTATTCCCCCCCGTGTGGGTCTAGTATCCCCGAAATGGCAATTACTTCCGAAAGGGGTAAGCGCAAATCAGTAGACCTAGAGCTATCCGCTACACATACGGTATGGTGGCTGCTGATGCCGAAGGGATATTTTGTACTTCTAAAACCAAATAAACAAAAAAGCTCGCATTGCGAGCTTTTTTGTTTATCAAGTCTTGCGCCAAAGAGAGATGCGGCACAAAATGCCGCATCTCTCTTTGGGGTTTTAATTAACTTATTAGCCACCAATTTGGGACATCGTACGGAAATAACTCTGCCGATCGCCAGTTCCGCGATCGCGTTCTTTAAAGTTAATTTCATCTTTGAGTTGTAGTAGTTCTCTGACCGCGATGCGCAACTCCGCAGCATCCTTGCCCTGACGCAGCGATGTTTTGAGATCGATCTGTCCCAACTCATTTAATAAACATGGGCGCAGTAACCCATCCGCTGACAGCCGCATCCGATTGCAGCGATCGCAAAAGCACTCGGACATTTGACTAATAAAGCCTAAGGTTCCCTTAGCGTTGGGAATCTGAAATACATCAGCGGGACCATTTCCCTTACATTTACCCGCATCCAAGCCATAGCGATCGCCAATTTGTTGTCGCAGCGTTGCCGAATCCACCCAACCTTTATAGGTAAATAGATGATCATTACCAATGGGCATGAATTCAATAAATCGGATATGCCAGCGACGATCGATGCTTAGGGCGGCGAGATCTAAAATTTCGCGATCGTTGACATCGGGAACGACGACGACATTTAACTTCAGCGGATCGAATCCAACCTCATAGGCGGCAAGGATTCCTGCCCATACCTTTTCCCAGAGATTGCGCCCCGTAATTTGCCGAAACACATCGCGATCTAGAGAATCGAGACTGATATTGATCCGCCGCAAACCAGCTTCGTAAAGAGGTTTTGCCAAATCTTCCAGCAAAAAACCATTAGTGGTCATCGATAAATCTTCCACCCCTGACAAATTGGCGATCGCCTCTATTAAATTCACCAGATCGCGGCGTAGTAGTGGCTCTCCTCCCGTCAGTCGAAACTTTTTAAATCCAAGCGGAATAAATACCTCTTTTAAAAGAGTAATTAACTCCCCATTGGTGAGGCTCTCTTGAGCCTGAATATATTCGACCTCCGCTCCTTCAGGCATACAGTAGGTGCAGCGAAAATTGCAGCGATCGATCAGACTGATGCGAAGGTAGTCAACGGTGTTCACAGATTTTTGTCCTTGTCACTGATAGCGATCTCTGCATATATCATAAAGGACTTCGATTTAGGGCTTATACCAAGTTAAGAAATGGCTACGCCATTTCTTAACTTGGTATAAGCCCTTACTGGGTTTAGTTTTTAATTCATAAAAGTGTTGTCATACTTTTATGAATTGGTATTAAAGCGAGAACCCCTATTCTCCCTATTCTCTAGATCTTTACTTTGTGTTCTAAGTAGTTCAGCAGAGAGCATACCGCCCGCTAAGCGGGCGGTATGCTCTTCTAGGTTTTAAGTTTACTTATGCTTAGCTACTTAAGTATTTGTCCTAAGTATTATGATAAGAAAACAAACGATCAAAATGTGTTAAACCATGACCTCACAGTACGCCTATATACGCGGAACATTCGTACCTCTCGAAGATGCCACAATTAACATCCGCACCCATGCATTTCTATATGGTACGGCTGTGTTTGAAGGGATTAAGGCGTATTGGTTACCTGAAGAAAACCGCATGGCGGCATTTCGCCTTAAAGAACATTATCAACGTCTGATCCAGAGCTGTCGTATTATCGGGTTGCAGCATCCCCTAGATGTTGATGCAATGATCGATATCACCAAAGAACTGCTACATCGCAATCATTGTAATTCAGCGACCTATTTGCGTCCGATTATCTATAAGTCTGACCTGCGGATTGGACCGATTCTCAAGGTTCCCCATACCCACGACGATTTCTGCTTGTTCAGCGTGCCTATGGATGGCTATCTTGATACTAGCAATGGCATTAAAGTAGGGGTATCTTCATGGCGGCGTTTAGATGATAATGCCATTCCTGCCCGCGCTAAAGTAAATGGTGCTTATGTAAATACCGCCCTTGCGAAAACCGATGGCTATGCTTCGGGTTTTGATGATGTCGTCGTCTTAACTAATGAAGGGCATGTAGCGGAAGGAAGTGCCATGAATCTATTTTTGGTAAGAGATGGCAAATTAATTACTAGCTCGATCACCGATAACATTCTTGAGGGCATCACCCGCAGTTCAGTAATAGAACTAGCTGCCAAAGAACTAGGGCTAGAATCTGTATCCCGTACGATCGATCGCACGGAGTTGTATATTGCGGATGAAGCTTTCTTTGTCGGTACGGCTACTGAACTTGCCCCCATTACCAGTTTCGATCATCGTCCCGTAGGCGATGGTGCGATCGGCGAAATCACCAAGAAACTTCGCGATCTATACAGCAAAGCTGTTCATGGGCTTCTTCCCGATTACCACCATTGGCTGACCAAAGTTTAAACTCCTTTAAAAACCAAGAAGGCGACGCAATGCGTCGCCTTCTTGGTCTAATTAGCCTATGATTTTGCGCCCACTATTCCCTTAATAGTTTGCCAAAAGCCTTTACTATCAGTCTTTGCCCCTTTCTCTATCTCTTTTATCTCAGCGATCGGGCTATCAGGTTTGAAATCAATTAGTAAAACTACCCTCGTGCGATCGCCACGATTCCAAGCTTCATGTTCGGTCGTATCATCAAACACGAAACATTTACCTTCTTGCCAATTTCTAATTTCATCGCCAACCCTTAAGCTACATCCATCACAACCGATTAATCCTAAGTGACAGCGCAAAACCCCATCGGGATAGCCAGTATGGGCTGCAATATGTGTTCCAGGTACGAGGGAAGAAAAACCAGCGGTGACCATATTCGGGATTTTTTCGACCAGTTTAGTTGTTTCTGGGCAAATCTGACAGTTTTTGCCTAGCTTCATTCCAAAAGCGTATAAGCCAAAAGTCTGCCAACCCTTGCCATAGAGATGTTTTTCTGGCCAATCGAGAAAATCGTTACTGCTGAGTTGTTCTAGTTCTTGCTTGATGACTTGCCAATTTTCCTCTAATGATTGGATAAATTCATAGTCTGAATTATTTTTGTACATATATTACTTGCCTCCAACTCCCCATTGCTTAAGTGTACGGATGGCTAAAATTTTTACAGAATTACCAATGGTTTTCGCAATCTCAACGGGACCACCCACACGGCTCAAGACTTTTACCGAGAAAACTACCCATTCCCATCCTCTCCCAATCTCTACTAAAAGAGAAGGTTTTTGGTTGGAGGAATCAGACTTAGAATCAGGATCTGTAGGATACATATTTGTTTACATGCTTACCTATTGCTTTTAAAAGGTAAGTTTACTATCGAAAATACGACAAATTTTTACCCTATTAAACCCTATTTAAGTAGCTAGGCGCGATTAACTACGAAAAATAAGAACCTGTGGCTCACGCGCAGAAAGCACCAGAGGTTTTTGCTTTCTAATTATGCCCAGTTGCCAAGTTTACAAATATTTAGAATCTCGGTAGTGCCAAATCGGTAAGAATAGGCGGCACTTGAGTCTGACCGTAAGCGCGATACCAGAATCTGTATAGAGATGATCGCGATGATCGGTCACATCTGAGTAGCATAATTTGGCCTTGATGGGCGATCGCTATTAAGTAAGGTCGCTCTTCATCGCCTGCTCGACGTTAAGAAATTTTGCAAAGATTTATGACAAAAACTAAACGCATTGGTATTTTGACGAGTGGTGGTGACTGTGGTGGACTAAATGCCGTAATTCGGGCTGTAGTGCGTCGGGCTCGTGATTATGATATGGAGATCTATGGCATTAAAGGCGCGACTCAGGGGCTAATGAATCGCCCAGTCGAGGCGGAGTTACTCGATATGAAAAAAGTTTCAGGAATTCTTCGTTATGGGGGCACAATTTTAGGAACCGTGAATAAGGGGAATCCCTTTGCCTATCCGATGCCTGATGGCTCGATTGTCGATCGCGCCGAAGAAGTAATCGATGGATATCACAAGCTGGGCTTGGATGCGCTGATTGGTATCGGTGGCGATGGGAGTTTGGCGATCCTGCGTCGCCTTGCCCAGCAGGGAAATATGAATTTGGTTGCCGTTCCGAAAACAATTGATAACGATTTGGGGGCAACCGAAAACTCGATCGGATTTAATACGGCTGTGACGGTTGCTGTGGAAGCCCTCGATCGCCTGACCTATACAGCAATTAGCCACAGTCGCGTCATGATCTTAGAAGTGATGGGACGGGATGCAGGGCATATCGCGGTGAGTGCGGGAATTGCTGGAGGCGCTCATGTTGTGTTGATTCCAGAGATTCCCTACGACCTTGATGAAGTATGCGATCGCCTGATGAATCGAGCTTTGAGAGGGTTTAATTTCAGCACAATGGTTGTGGCGGAAGCAGTCAAAACACCAACGGGAGAGCCAGTTAGGTACACCAATAGTCTCGGACAGACCCTCTATGGTGGTATCGGTCAATATCTTGGCGATCAAATTAGCAGCCGCACGGGCATGGAGAGCCGTGTTACGATCTTGGGGCATGTGCAGAGAGGTAGCACACCATCGCCGCTAGATCGCATTCTTGGCGCAGCCTTTGGGGTAGCAGCAGTGGATTTAATCTCCCAAAACAAATACGATCGCATGGTGGCATGGGTAAATCGCGAAGTCATCGATGTCCCGATTGCGGAGGCGATCGCTCAATATAGCGCGGTGGATATTCACGGCACGTTGGTACGAACGGCGATCGGCTTGGGTACTTATGTGGGAGAAATCGATCAACTTATTTCTTAGCTATTGCCACTCGTGTTAAGTAGCTAGCCCGAAAACCTGTAGCGCACGCTGCGCGTGCGCTATAGGTTTTGATTCTGGATACTTTTTACATTTTGCGATCGCGCTGAGAACGCAAAGCGCTATAGTTAAGAAATTTGTCTAGTTAAAGCTTCAGCCTATGTCTAGTCGCCTCAAAGCTCTGCTCTATTACATTACGGCGCGATTGCTACTCGCCCCGATTATGTTATGGGCGATCGCTTCCATCGTCTTTCTGTTAATGCGAGCGACCCCAGGCGATCCCATTGATGCGATTTTAGGTCCTCGCGCTCCCGAATCAGTAAAAGTCGCGCTTCGCGAACAGGTCGGGTTAACGGGTTCTCTATTCTCCCAGTACTGGGAATATATGAAGGATCTGCTCCATTTTAATCTGGGTAAGTCAATTAGTACCCGCGAGCAAACTGTCTGGCAAATTATTAAAAACTTTTTCCCTGCTACCGCCGAGCTAGCCATATATGCCTTGCTCATTGCTTTAGCGATCGGCTTGACAGTCGGAATCGTAGCAGCATTACGCCCAAATACTAAGTGGGATGTGGGCGGGAGACTCTTTGGGATTATTACCTATTCCCTGCCGCTATTTTGGGTAGGGATGATTTTGCAATTGATATTTTCAGTACAACTGGGATGGTTACCCATCGGGACGAGATTTCCTGCCAGCGCAGAGCCACCAACCTATCCCATCAATATATTCAGAATATTTGAACGAGATATAACAATTGATCTTGGAATATATACAATTAATGCCTTGCTCAAAGGTGATTGGAACAGTTTCTGGACGAGCATTCAGTATCTGATCTTGCCAGCCACAAGCTTGGGAATCGTGATTAGTGGCATTTTTGAGCGGATTGTACGGGTGAATCTGCGACAAACTTTGCAATCTGACTATGTGGAAGCTGCCAAGGCGAGAGGAATTAATCCCAGCGCTATTTTATTTAACCATGCGCTCAAAAACGCCATGATTCCCGTAATTACGATTCTCGGTTTGACCCTAGCTTCGATGTTAGGTGGAGCAGTCTTAACCGAGGTGACTTTCTCATGGCCGGGATTGGCGAATCGTTTGTTTGAGGCGATTTCAGGACGGGACTATCCCGTGGTACAGGGAATAATCGTATTTTTTGCAATCATCGTCACGATTGCTAGTATTCTCGTAGACATCATTAACGCTTGGATCGATCCGAGGATTCGATATTAACTTGCACCACCCAAAACTTATTTTTCGGTACTAGCTAACTTTATGAAAATTAAATCTGTTTTTGTTGGGATTGCGGTAGTTGGGGTTTTGCTACTGGTACTAAGCTTTAGCACGGTGGCAAAGGTTTTGGGTGCGAATCCACGGGATGTTTTACTGGGTGTGAAAACTCAGCCTCAAGCCGTTAATTTTTTGCCCCAGCGATCGCCATTATTTTGGTCTTTTTTGATCAATCCCGAACGCCTAGAGTTATTTTCTCAATTAGCCGTCAAGCCTAGCGAACGCCGCGAAGTGCGCCAAGCTGTGGCAGATCTCAAACAAAAATTGCAACAAAACTGGTTGATCGACTACGATCGCGACATTCAGCCTTGGCTCGATCAAGAAATTACTCTTGCCTTAACCGATACCGATCTCGATCGCCAACCTAATAATGGATTGCAATCTGGTTATTTATTAGCTTTTGCCGCGAAGGATAGCAATCTTGCCAAAGCAAGTATTGATGCATTTTGGCAAAGATTAGCGGTGAATGGTTCTGATTTGGGCTTTGAGCAATATCAAGGCGTTTCAATTTTGAGCACCAGTTTTGCCGAAGATCGACCAGCGATCGCGGGTACTATTTTAGGCAAATTTGTCCTATTTGCGAACGATTCGAGGGTATTAAGAGAAGTGATCGCTGCATGGCGATCACCTGACTTAGCACTGGCTAGCCTCGATACCTATCGGGCTCGCCAAGCGCCCATTCTTGATAAAAATAATGGCAAGGTCGCTGTTGCCTATGTAAATCTTGCCGAACTGGGAGAGGATTTACCCAAAGAAAGTTTGTTAATGGATTTGCGGTTTGACAAGGCTGGCATCAGAGCAAAGACTTCCTTGACTCTAGCTAATCAAAGTACTGAAACATCGACTGAAATCTCGACTGATCAATCTACAGACCAATCTACAGAACCAAAAATTTCTCAAAAGATATTGGGAAATATGGCGAGTGTGATTCCTTCAGGAAGTTCGGTCGTGATTGGGAATAACCTCGGACAAACCGTAGCGAGTTTAAAGAAAACACTTGCCCCTGAATGGCAAAACCTCTTGGCAAAAGCGATCGCTCCCATTCCTCTAGAGAGCAGAGCCTTGACATGGGCGCAAGGTGACTACGCGATCGCCTTGATTCCTCAACCTCATAGCCATCCCGATTGGTTAATAGTCGCCAAAGTAGAAGATGCCGAGATCGCAAAAACGGCGATCGCATCCCTCGATGATCTAGCCAGAAATAAACTAACCGTGGGCGAAATATCGCTCGAGCAGCAGCCTGTAACAGTCTGGACAAAGCTCATCGCATCGGACAATAGCGCAAATGATGAAGTATCGGGCAAGGCGATCGCCTTGCATACCCAAACCAAAGACTATCTATATCTATCCAATTCACTGAAAATTTTAGAATCGGCACTAACGATCAAAAATAGCGCTTCAATTGCTGCATCAAAAGACTTTAAAAAGATCGTATCTGGGCTACCAAAAGACATTTCAGCCTACGGATATATTAATAATAACTTTGATTTTTCTTGGTTGCAGACAAGTATCTCAGATCTTAAATTTTGGAGCAAAATCCCTCAAAAAATTGGCAACAATCCTCCTTTTAAAATTATTAAACATCTAGAATCAGGTACTTTTACTAATACTTTTACTAGTGAAAGTAGCTCTACGGATATATTTAACGGAGAAATTGAATTATTTCTTAAATAATTAAGAATAGCAAGTCTTTAAATAGATTGTGGATTGTGAAATGGGGGCTGCAAAATCAGAAGATTACAAATGATTTAGGAATTGCTTAGGAATTGCTATAGTGTTCGACCTCTAAACAGCCATAATGATGATGAAAGGACTTAAACGCTTATCTATGCGTGGTATCTCTCTGCAATGGCTTTTACTAATAGCATTTGCAGTACAGATTTTTGGCTCGTTGGGACTAGTTAGCTATTTGTCGTATCGCAATTGGAAAAAATCTGCTAATCGGCTTGCTGATACCGTCAAAACCGAAATTAGCAACCAAGTTGCGGACAAAACAACTGCCTACTTGCAAGCCCTCGACCAAGTTAACAAAAATAATATTAGCGCTCTCCGCCGTGGGGTATGGAGTTTTGATGACTTCCCTAGCCAAGAAAAACAGGCTTGGGAACAAATGCAACTTAACTCTTTGTCTCCGATCACGATCGTGGGTTTTGGCAATCCCTTGGGCGGACATCGAGCCGTGGAACTTTTAAATGATGGAACATTTAGCGTTCGCGCCGCTCCCAATAATGGGGGGAAGTATGAAACATTTGCGCTCAATCCTGATGGCTCTAAAGCACCAGCAATCCAAACATCAATTGATTTTGATGCCCGTCAAAGACCTTGGTTTCAACGAGCCGTCCGCGCCGAAAGAGCAACTTGGACAAATGTATATCCGCATATTTATACAGGAGAATTATTAATTGCGCTTGCCGAGCCAGTCTATGATCTCAAAAACAAAGATTTTTTGGGAGTGACCTACTCCATTCGCTCCCTAAAGGAGATCAGTCGATTTCTGCAAAGCATCAATTTGCCCAATGGGTCTATTTTTATCATGGAACGAGATGCGACCTTGGTGGCAACCTCATCAAGATCCCATAAACCCTATCAACTTTCTCCCAATGGCAAGGAACAACAATTACTAAAGGCTAGCGACAGTGCGAATTCACAAATTAATGTAACTGCGAAATATTTGCGCGATCGCTTTAGCGATTTGGGAAATATTCACCATGCAGAGCAATTTGAATTGACGATCGATGGCGATCGCCAACTGGCTCAAGCCTTACCCATCAGCGATCGCAACGGACTTGCATGGATAATTGTCGTCGTCGTTCCCGAATCAGATTTTACTTCAGAAATTAATGCTAATCTCCAGTACACATTTCTACTATGCGTGCTAGCACTGTTTATTTCTATCAGTACCAGTCTATTCTTGTCGAGACGGATTACGCGATCGCTTTCCGAGCTCACCCGATCAGCCCAATCTTTCACTGAAAATCACATCGATCTGCCCCAAAGTCCCGCTACGAGCATTAAGGAAATGCAGATCTTAAACGAAGCTCTGCTCCAGATGATGCTTGAAGTTCGCGAAGCTGATCGAAGGGCTTTAGACTATGAGCAGAGCTTAAAACAGCAAGTTGCCCATAAAACTAGCGCACTTGTAGAAGCTCAACGCATAGCAAGAATTGGAAGTTGGGAGTTTGATGTAACGACAGGAATTAGTACTTGGTCTGAACAGCAATGCCGCATCCTCGGATTTGATACCGATGAGCCAATCCTGAGCTATACTAAATTTTTAGATATGCTCCTCCCCGAGGATCGCCCGAAGCTTAGCGCTTTCATCGACGAAGCGATCGCTAGTGGTACACCCTATATTGTCGAACATGGCATCATTCGTCCCGATGGCTCCATTGGCTACGTGATCAGTCGGGGTGAAGCCATTCAAGATGGGCAAGGAAAAGTAATTAAATTGATCGGTACGACTACCGATATTAGCGATCGCAAGCAAGCGGAAATTGCCTTGCAAATATCGGAAAATAAACTTAATGACATTCTCAATTCCACGACAGCCGTAATTACCCGACTAATCGTCAGATCCGATAGCCATTGGGAAACTGATTATCTTTCTGACGGATGTATGGGCATCTGTGGTTACAGTGCCGCAGAATTAAAAGCTGATCCATTATTATGGGTCAGTCTGATCGATGCTGAAGATTGGCAAGCGATCGAACCGCAAATTTATACAGATATATTTGCAGAAAGGTCGGGGAAATATATCTACCGCCTGAGGCACAAAAATGGATCGTGGCTGTGGATTTCTCAAACAAACCACTCTCGCTGGGATGCGTTACAAAATGCTTGGATCGTCACTATTATTTCTACAGATATTACCCAACAAAAACGTGTTGAAGAGGAACTGCAAAGAATCAAGTTAAGATTCCAAAAAATTGCCTTATACATGCCTGGAGTGATCTACATTACCGTTAGGCGTTCAGATGGTTCTAATTATTTTGAATATATTAGTCCCAGAGTGGAAGAATTAAACGAAGTGACCGTCGAAGAAGCGCTGCGGGACTCTAGAGTCGTTACCAGCCAAACGCATCCTGACGATCGCGAGGTCTTTAATGCTGTGGTAACCGATAGCATTGAGAAGCAGAGCCTATTCAAACATGAATGGCGGATCATTACCCCTTCGGGTAAAGTCAAGTGGGTTCAGGCGATCTCTCTTCCAGAGTTGACAAAAGATGGAGATAGGGATTCGCTGAGAAGGGAAAATGGCGAAATCGCTCGCTATGGCATAGTCATAGATATTAGCGATCGCAAGCGTCTAGAGCAGGAACTACTCTATAGCCGAGACCTGCGAGAATTATTCTTCAATGAGTCAAGCGACGCATTGTTTATAGTAGATAGTGAAACCACAATTACCATCGACTGCAATCAGCAAGCCGTCAAACTATTTGAAGCCGATAGTAAAAACGAACTGATCAATTTTGAAGGTCATTTGCTGCAAAAAAAACAATTTACTCCTGAAGAGATTAACAATATTGTCCAAGATATAAATCAAAAAGGTTACTGGAATTTAGAAGTAGAATATATTACCCGCAAAGGAAGGGAGTTTTGGGGGGATATCTCTGTCAAACAAATTGTTTTTGGAGAAAATCGGTTTAACCTAGTACGTGTAGTGGACATCACTGCACGTAAACAAACCGAGATCGCTCTTTCCACAGCCAAATCTGCGGCTGAAGAGGCAACTAGGGCAAAAAGTGCTTTTCTCGCAAGTATGAGCCATGAGATCCGTACGCCAATGAATGGAGTGATTGGCATGACCGAGATCCTTGAAGCGACGCAGCTCACGATTGAGCAAAAGGACTATGTCAAAACCATCAAGGATAGTGGGGAATCTCTCTTGGCAATCATTAACGATATTCTCGATTTCTCAAAAATCGAATCGGGTATGATGACAATTGAAGAAAACGAATTTGTGATCGAAGAAGTCGTGAGGGATGTTTGTAAGTTATTTAAAAATCAAACAACGGATAAACAGATTTCCCTCCAGCATACGATCGCTTTGGATGTACCGAAAATAGTAATAGGCGATCGCGCACGTCTCCGCCAAGTTCTACTCAACTTAGTAGGTAATGCTATTAAGTTTACCCATCAGGGACAAGTTTCCCTCTCAATTAGCGGCAGGCTCTTATCTAAACCACAGCAAGGCTCCCATCGGGAATTAGCCAAACATGAGCTTAAGTACGAGCTATTGGTAGCGATCGCTGATACTGGTATTGGCATCGCCAGAAATCACCTTGACAGCTTATTTCAACCCTTCACTCAAGCAGATACTTCCATTGGTCGGAAGTATGGGGGGACTGGGCTGGGTTTAGCAATTAGTAAGCTGTTAGTAGAGTTAATGGGAGGTACGATCTGGGTAAAGAGCTTAGATCGCATTGGTGGTGTCCCCCCCGTACTATGGAAACCACAGACGGAATTAGCCGAGCAAGGTTCAACCTTTTACTTCACGATCGTGGTATCGATAGATAGCGCTGTCCAGCATCTTCAAGCTAACGCTGGTCAATACTTTGTCGATAGCAAAATGGCAGAAAAAAGACCTTTGCGAATCCTATTAGTAGAAGATAATTCCGTTAATCAAAGGGTGGCAACCCTCATGTTTCGACGGCTTGGCTATCAAATTGAGGCGATCGCAAACGATGGCTTGCAAGCCATCCAATTTTTGCAAAACCATGAATTTGATTTAGTTTTGATGGATATTCAAATGCCTGAAATGGATGGAATAACGGCAACAAAATTAATTCGCACAGATTTAAAAAGTCAAGTTCGGATTGTGGCGATGACCGCTGATGTCATGCCCGAAGATCGTCAGGCTTGCTTTGATGCGGGTATGGATGATTATGTGAGCAAACCGATCGATATCCAAGACGTTATCCGCATAGTCTCATCAGTGCTGGATGGGCAGCGCGAAGCACCGTCCATCTAGCACTGTCTCATCGGTTACTCCCTTCCCATAATTAACGTCAGTTCGGGTTAAGCTGGCAAGTTTTAAAAGCCCAGAAGTAAAAGCCTTGCTAAGCAAGGCTTTTACTTCTGGGCTTTGAGAAAGGGTTTGCATAGCAAACCCTTTCTCAAAGCCCGTTTCCAATTATCCCGAACTCACGTTAATTAGTATTGCGGCGCTTTGCGCCGCAACGCTAATTATGGGAAGGGAGTAAGACGGACGCAAAAAATCTTAAAATTTCTTGTCATATAAATATGAGTGGCGATGAGTGGCGGCGCGAAGCACCGCCACTCATATTTGAGGCTTTATATCCTAAGCAAACCTTATGTTGCTATACATAATTGCATTGCCATACTTGCCATATATGCCATATAAGAGCATTTACAGCGCTTTGTGCTCAAATCCAAACCCAAAAAATTTTTGAAAGGGTTGCTTAGCAACCCTTTCAAAAATTTTTTTGTGGTTCTTTTGATCGAAAATTGCTGTAAAAGTATTTTGTAGTGGGATTCCCTGTATTCTTGCAAGTACCATAAATACAAACACTTTATAAAATCATTTATAAAATCATTTACAAGTGATTTTAGTTTAATTTCATTTAATTTTTTTAATTAATTTTTTACCCCATGACATCAATCACAAATTTAACCAGCCCCAATGATGTGTATATCCTTGCTCAGTGGCTAGCAGGCGATCATAGCAATTGGGAACAGGCAATCGATAATCCACCCTTTTTTGCCCATATTCGCGTCGGAATCCGTCCCTTGCCCAATCCAATTACGGAAAATGGGGTATGGCTATTTCTCGAACAAGCTTACGATTTTGAGCTAAATCATCCCTATCGCACCGCCGTTTTGCACCTGATTTATCAAAACGATCGCATTGAGATGATTAACTATCGGCTTAAAAATGCTGAGACTTTTTTTAATGCCAGTCGCGATCGCGATCGCCTTGCCGCCTTGAATGCGGATGCGATCGCACAGCTAGAGGGCTGTACGCAATGGGTATACCGCAACGATGCCCACACCTTTAAAGGCTCCGTCGAACCAGGCAAAAAATGCTGTATTAACCGTAAGGGCGTTGACACCTATCTGGCGATCGAGTTTGAAGTAACTGAAAACACCTACAGCAGCCTCGATCGCGGTTACGATGTCGTAACCGATGAGAGGGTGTGGGGGTCGATCGCAGGAGCCTTCCAATTTGTAAAAAAAGCTAGCTTTAGTGACGAAGTTTCCCTAGGTTCTACTCCTCAAGGTATAATAACCTCCTGATAAATTAGATTTTTGGACTATGCCAATACAGATCGACATCCCGATTGAGTAGGGCATAGTTTTGCAGAATCAAATCAATTCAGAGCTTTTCACTTATAGCCCAAAATGCTGTAATTGAGAGAGCATAACCAGTGTGAGTATTAAAGGTGTAATTTGAAAGTCCTCGTAGTTGGCAGTGGCGGTAGAGAACACGCCCTAGCTTGGAAACTTTTGCAATCTCCCAATATCGATCGTGTCTTTTGCATCCCTGGCAATGGCGGTACGGCTACCATGCCTAACTGCCAGAATGTTTCCCTTAGCATTGACGATTTTGAAGGTATCTTAAGGTTTGCCCAAGTCCAAGGCGTTGGGTTTACGATTGTCGGTCCAGAACTGCCCCTAGCCCTTGGCATTGTTGATTATTTTCAGGCTGCCGAGGCGTTAATTTTTGGTCCCACCCAAGAGGGAGCACAGATTGAAGCTAGTAAGTCTTGGGCAAAGGCACTCATGCAGGAGGCGAATATCCCCACGGCTGCAAGCGCCACATTCCAAAGTCTGGAAGCAGCTCAAGCTTATATCCAGCAGCAGGGTGCACCGATCGTGATTAAGGCCGATGGTCTGGCTAGCGGTAAAGGTGTTACGGTTGCCATGACGATCGAAGAAGCCACCGAAGCGATCGATCGCATCTTTGCGGGGCAGTTTGGCTCCGCAGGTGAAACCGTGGTGATCGAAGAGTTTATGACAGGACAAGAAGTATCTGTCCTTGCCGTCACCGATGGTAAAAATATTCGTCCTTTAATGCCTGCTCAAGATCACAAACGCCTTGGTGATGGCGATACTGGTCCCAATACAGGGGGGATGGGAGCCTATGCCCCCGCACCGATCGCTACGCCAGAATTAATGGCAAAGATTCAGAGTCAAGTTTTAGAACCAGCGATCGCCGCTTTAAAGGCTAGAGGGATCGATTATCGAGGTTGCCTTTATGCAGGACTGATGGTCACGCCTAAGGGTGAGCCTAAGGTGGTGGAATTTAACTGTCGGTTGGGCGATCCTGAAACTCAAGCGGTTTTACCATTGCTAGAAACCAATTTAGACGAATTGTTGTTGGCTTGCGTTGAGGGCAATCTGGGCAATTTTCCGCCCCTTAAATGGAAAAAGCAGTCCTCTGTATGTGTCGTCATGGCGGCAGGAGGCTATCCAGATAAGGTAGAAACGGGACAGTTTGTCACGGGTATCGGTAAAGCTGAAGATCTCGGCGCATTTGTATTTCAGTCGGGTACAAAACTCAAGAATAACGCTCTAGTAACCAATGGTGGCAGAGTGTTGGGAGTGACAGCCTTAGGGGATGACATTCGTAATGCGATTACTAATGTTTATAGCGCTGTCGAATTTATTTCCTATGACGGTATGTATTATCGCAAGGATATCGCTAGCAAAGCCTAAACAAACGTCAGTTCGGGTTAAGCTGGTTTTAAAAGCCCAAAAGTAAAAGCCTTGCTAAGCAAGGCTTTTACTTTTGGGCTTTGAGAAAGGGTTTTCAAGTAAAGAAATGGCGTAGCCATTTCTTTACTTGGTATTACTAATCTTCTTCCTCTTCATCTTCGACGGCGACAGACTTATAACTATGAGGGAGTTCTTTAACTGCATTAGCAATAACCCCGATCAAGTTCAGCTTTTGAAGGACAGATATAGCTTGGGAGAATTCACCACGGGTAATTCGATCAATCCGAGCGACGGAGACCACACCGCCACAGTAAGAAGCAATCTGAATAGTATCGACAGTACCGAGGATCGGAGGAGCATCGACGATCACCAGATCGTACTCTTGTTCAAATTTGGAGATTAAATTTTGCATCCATTCCGAACTAAGTAAGGTTACGGAGTCGCTCGGAATAGGTCCTCCCGTTAAGATGTCTATGGCTGAGTTGGAGGACTGGATTACATCTCGGCTATCTATACTCCCTTTACTTGCCAGTAATGTTGATAAGCCCCTTTCGTTTGGTAAGTTTAGTTGCTTGTGTAAAGCAGGCGATCGCATATCGGCATCAATGAGTAGCACCCTTTTATGTAACCTAGCAGCGCTAGTAGCAAGCCCAAGCGCAATCGTCGATTTCCCTTCACTCGGTAATGCCGAGGTAATGACGAGCGATCGGATGGGGGATTCCTGTGAATAGTTATTAAGCTGAATATTTTTATAGATTAAATCTAAGGACTCCCGAAAGGGTAGCCATTGCACAATTTCGATCGTCAGTGGTGAGACGGATTGCCCTTTGAGGAACTGGGGTAAAAAATTAGAGTTTGACTCCTCCGCCTGCAAATATTGGGGAGTCATCCCCAGTAAAGAAAGTGAAGAAATTTGCTGCTCTAGATCGTCATAGGTATGCATCGTATCGTCTTGCATATCCCTCAGAAAAGCAGCCATACCGCCAAGGAATAATCCTGCAACTACTCCTAGCAATAAATTTTTACGCAAGCCATCGGCAGAATCCGTTATTCCCAGCCCTGGCTCCTCAACTACTTGCCAATCAAATCCCCCTCGCGCAATCTCAAGACTTAATTCTTGCCGATTTTTAAGTAATGTTTGGAGGGTATCCTGTTGAACTTGTAATTTTGGCTTTAATGTTTCGTATTCACCGAGCAATTTGGGCAAACGATTAATTTCGGCACGCAAGTCCTGCTCTTGGGAAGCCAAAGTATCTAATCGCGCCTGTAAAAGAGCCAATTGGGTCTGAGTTTCCACAATTTGACTGGCTAAGGTGATATCAATCCCACTGAGTTGATCGCCATTCCACTTGGGATAACTTGCTAAATTAGCATCTCCCAAGATGCTTCTTCTCTCCTCCTCTAAACTTGCTTGCTGTTGCTTAAATCGTAATTCAAGAGCTTCTACAATCGGATTGCTGGTTTGAAATCGTGCTTTCTCTCGATTGAGGGCTACCTCTATCCCCTGCATCTCCGCCACGAGAGCCTGATAACGTTGCGACTGATTTAATCGGGTCAGTAATACGGCATCTTGCGGGGAAATGTTGAGCTTTTGTTGCAGCGATTCTAGGCGAGTGATCGCCTGCTCGTAGTCTAGTTTGGTACTCCGCTGTTGTTGCTCGATCGCATTGAGGGCTGAAGTAACTTCGGTGACTCGCTGATTTGCGTCAAACAAATTATTTTTGCGCCGAAATTCTTCGAGGGCTTCAGCCGCTTCGGAAATACTTTTACGCACATTAGTTACTTGCTCGTCAATACCTGCCAAGCCATTCTGCAAACGTTTTTCCTGCTGTTCGCGATTGTAATCGGTATAAACTTTTTGAAAAGCTCTTAAAACCTGCCGAGTTTTTACGGGATCTACAGCGGTATATTGCACTTCAACAATTTTGGTTGGTGCTTCTTTGCCACCTAACATACCAATTTTCAACGATTGCAGTTCCCCTCCAGTAATAGTAGGATATTCAGCCGCCAAGAGATTAGCAGCTTTCTGAAACATGGAGGAGCTTTGCAGTAGATTTAGTTGGGTTGCGTAGTCAATCTGGACATTAGAATCAATAAATGAGGAGGATGAGGTGTTGGATTTGTAAGTTGATTCAACCAACAACCGCATGACACTAGTGTATTTAGGTTTCGAGAGAAAATTGAGAACGACTGCGAGTGCTAGTCCTACAGTTAGACCACCCAAAAGCCAAAACCGACGACGGGATAGCACTGCAAAGATTTTGCCATAGCCTGGATCTTGCTCGACAACCACAGCGCCATTCGTTTTAGCAGCACCTGTATTCATAGGTTTATCCTTCGTATAGTCCTAACAATAAAAACTCTTTATACAAAAACTCTTAAATATTTAATTGAATTCTTAGTTGAATTATTAGTTAAATTATTAGTTGAATTATTGAACTTCTCTGCTGCTGAGGATTGCCGCTAAAGTTTGATCGACTTTTTTAAAGAAGACCGCTTCGGAAAAGTTAGAAAGGGCATGATCTCGGATTTTTGCATAGTCCCAGTCTATAGTCTGAGCTTCAATAACGGCATTTTTTAAGGAATCCGCAGTTTGTTGCTCGAATAGAATACCCGTAAGCCCTGAAATTTGAGTATCCAAGACACCACCAGCACCGTAGGCAATCACGGGCGTACCGCTGGCATTGGCTTCGATAGGAACAAGCCCATAGTCTTCTAACGCGGCAACAATCACAAACTTAGCCTTTGACATGAGGTTACATCGATCGCGATCGCTTACATGACCGAGAAATTTAATATTACGACCTGCTTTGGTTTGTAATTGTTTCGTTTCAGGTCCTTCTCCAGTCACAATCAAGGGTAGATCAAGCTGGTTAAAAGCCTTGACAATTATATCAAGGCGCTTATAGCTGAGGTGTCTCGAAGAAACCAGACAATAATCGTCTTTTTGATCATCAAAAATAAAGCGACGATCGGAGATGGGATAATTGATCACTAAGGCTTCTTTATGGTAAGTATCCTGAATGCGCTTAGCTACGGTAGTTGAGTTAGCGATGTAGTAGTCAGGTGATTGCGCATAAAGAATATCTTGCTGTCGCATCTTGGCAAACACCAACTCAATCAATGGCTTAAGAACACTATAGGCTCCATATTCTCGGAGATAGGTATTAGTGTCCCACAGGAATCGCGTAATGTTATGGCAAAAGCAAATATGCAAAGCGTCAGGTCGTTTTTGTACTCCTTTGGCAAAGCTAGCACTGCTACTCAAAATTAAGTCATAGGCTTTGAGATCCAGAGCCCTAAAAGCTGAGTAATAAAATGGCGCAAATAAGCGAAAATACTTACGAGTTGCGGGAATATTCTGCAAAAATGTGGTGTGGATTTCTCGATTGTCCAAATCAATGGTGTTATGGCGATCGTAGACGGAGGTAAAAATATCTGCGTCGGGAAAGTGTTGACATAAAAGCTCAAATACCCTTTCAGCACCACCACGTTGTGTTAGATAGTCATGAACGAGAGCAATTTTCATTTAATTTTGATGAGACTCACTAAATTTACAATTTCAAATTACTAATTTCATTACTAATTTCATCACTAATTTCAAAAAGCAATGTTCACAACAAAATACAACAAACCATAAAACGTCTTAGAATGACAGAAGAGAAGTTATATAAAAGTTATATTTAGATCTTTAAGGCGCATCTATGACGGCTGATGAGGCGGTAACATTTATAGAGTTGTCATTAGAAGAGCGCAGTCTGACTCGAGTCGAGCAGTCTGTCTTTCTAGGAGTATGGCAAGGTTTGTCTTATTCCGAGATTGCTAAGCAGACGGGTTATGATGCTGGCTACATTAAATTGGTCAGCCATAAGCTTTGGCACTTGTTGACGGAAACCTTTGGTGAAAAAGTAACCAAAAGCACAGTCCAGAATGTGATTCGCCGTCAAATGCAGTTGCGGAAAGCGGAGTCTCTCGCCATTGCTCCCCATCCCAATCCTACGGTCAATAGCAACCAAGACTGGGGCGATGTCATTGACGTAACTTTTTTTTATGGTCGGAGCGCCGAGTTAGGGATTCTCGAACAATGGGTTGATCGCGATCGCTGCCGCCTAGTTGCGATTTTAGGTATGGGGGGATTGGGTAAAACCGCCTTATCTGTCAAGCTTGCCCAACATTTACAAGGTAAATTTGACTTCGTGGTATGGCGATCGCTAAATAATGCCAAAACCCCTAGCGAAATGTTAGTAGCGATCATTCATTTCCTATCTCAACAGCGTGAAACTCCCGACACAACCGATATCAATGCCCTCATCTCTAGACTGTTGGAATATTTACAGCGCTATCGCTGTTTATTGGTACTAGACAATTTTGAATCCGTACTTAAAGATGAAGCCCAAGCTGGGGCATATCGCAAGGACTACGAAGGATATGGTTCTCTTTTAAGGAGAGTTGGCGAAGTATCGCATCGTAGCTGCATGGTTATTACTAGCCGTGAAATGCCTGAAGAAGTCGCGATGTTGGAGGGCGATATCCTTCCTGTCCGAGCTTTACAACTGGATGGGCTAGATGAATCAGCCGCTGAGCGGGTATTAGAGTCCAAAGGCATTAGAGCCGTAACGAGTGATTTACATCGTCTAGTGGATTGGTATCGCGGTAATCCCTTAGCCCTAAAGATCGCCGCCACTTCGATTAAGGATCTCTATTCAGGCAATATCGATCGCTTTTTAGAACAGAAAACCATTATTTTTAGCGGCATTGGCAATCTGATCGAGCAGCAATATCAGAGATTAACCGCCCATGAAAAACAGGTAATGATCTGGCTCGCGATTAATCGCGAACCCGTCCAGCCTCAAGAGCTTCATTCTGACATCGTGCCCACGATGGAGCAAAATCATCTGATGATGTCTCTGCGATCGCTAAAACGACGCTCTCTAGTGGAACATACTGCCGCAGGCTTCACACAGCAGCCCGTGGTCATGGAGTTCGTCACCAATCTCCTGATCGAGCAAATCTATCAAGAAATCACCCAAGAGCATCCCCTCGGAATTTTGCCAAGCATTCAATCAAAACTCAATCGCCAACTTTTCTACCTACGCCACTATGCCTTAATTAAAGCCACGGCAAAAGACTACGTTCGCCAAAGTCAAATTCGGTTAATTTTAGAACCCTTGATTGCCAAACTCTTAGGACGTTTGGGCAGCAATCAGATGGTAGCCAAAGAGCTATTTCATCCCCTTGAGGAGCTGCGCCGACGCGAACTGCGCCCCGATGGTGAGCTTAAGTCCACCTTTGGCTATGGCGGTGGCAATATTATTAATTTGTTATGTCATCTCGGCTTTGATTTAACAGGTAAGGACTTTTCCTATCTAGCCATTCGTCAAGCTTACTTATCGGAAGTGAAGCTACATCGAGTTAACTTTGCCAAAACAGCACTGATTAAATCCGTATTTGCGGAAGTAATTGGGGGAGTCCTGTCGGTAGACTTTAGCGCTGATGGCAAACTATTAGCGATCGGCGATACGAAAGGAGATATTCATCTGTGGCGAGTTAGTGATGGCAAGCCATTACTGACCTATCGCGGCCATAAAGGCTGGGTCGTTTCTGTCTCTTTTAATCCTGAAGGCTCGATCTTAGCTAGCAGTAGCATCGATCAATCGATCAAATTATGGGATGTATCGACGGGCGATTGTTTAAATACTTTGCAAGGGTATATCGGTGCTGTGATGTCCGTTGCCTTTAGTCCTGACGGCACAATTTTGGCAAGCGGGCACGCCGATCGCACTGTGCGCCTATGGAAATCAGGACAATGCATCAAGATATTTCATGGTCATGAGGATATTGTCGAAGCAGTGACTTTTAGCAATCAAGGCAACTTGCTGGCAAGCAGCAGTGATGATTGTACGGTGCGAATATGGGATATCGATCAGGGTGAATGTATCCGTATGCTTGAAGGGCATGAAGATATCATCTGGTCGATCGCCTTTAGCAAAAGTAGCAACGTACTCGCCAGTGGTAGTGAAGATAAAACCACAAGGCTATGGAATGTCGAAACAGGTAATTGCATTAAAACCTTTACTGGTCATACCCATACGGTGTTTGCGGTTGACTTTAGCCATGATGGCTCGACCCTTGCGACGGGTAGTGGCGATCGCACCATTCGTCTTTGGGATCTCAAAACCGCTCAATGCTTTAAAACCTTAACAGGGCATAACCATTGGGTACGCTCCGTCGCCTTTCATCCCACACGCCTAGAGCTTGCCAGCAGTAGCGGCGATGAAATGGTTAAGCTTTGGGAGATCGATACAGGTTTCTGTATGCGGACTTTTCAAGGACATACAGGGCGATCGTGGTCAACACCCAGTAACCAAAACGATAGCCAAACATCGGGAAATATTTCCAACGAGCATTTACTCAATCTCTGGGAAGTCACCTCAGGACAGCAGTTTCGGATCTTACAGGGCTATACCAATGCCATCCGCTCGGTGGTGTTTAACCTCGAACAAAGTCTCCTCGCCAGTGGTGGTGACGACTCAATTATTCGCCTCTGGGATATCCAGTCAGGTAAATGTATTCGGGCTTTACATGGTCATGCAGGACATGTATGGCAAGTTGCCTTTAGTCCTAGCGGTACTCTATTGGCGAGTTGTGCCGAAGACTGCACGATCAAATTATGGGATGTCAGCAGCGGCAACTGCCTAGCTACCATTAGCGAACACCCCGATCTCGCCCGCACCTTGATATTTAGTCATGACGGAAAGTTACTGGCTACAGGTGAAACTAGCAAGGAAATTAAGTTAAGAGATATTGTCACTGGCGAATGTTTTCAAGTGCTACAGGGGCATACGGCGGCAATCTTAGCGATCGCTTTTAGTCCCGACAATCGCCATCTCATTAGCAGTAGCCGCGATAAAACTGTCAAAATCTGGGACACCCATACGGGCAACTGCCTCCATACGCTCAATCAACTGACCTCCCTAACTTCTAATATTACCTTCATGCCATTGCACCCCCATCTGGTCTTTGGTTGTGGTGAAAAATTTATTTATCGGTGGAATATTCAGAATGGCGAACTGGTATCTGAGGGGCTAGGACATGACGGCAATATCCTAACTATTGCGGCCGATCCCAAAGGCATCTTACTGGCTAGTGCGGGTGAAGATGCCAAAATCAACATTTGGGACTGGCAAAGTGGTAAGCCAATCAATAAGCTAGTCGGGCATACGGGAACTGTTTATGCGGTGAAATTTTCCACGGATGGCAATTTTCTGGCGAGTAGTAGCCGCGATGAAACAGTCAAGCTATGGGATGTCAAAACTGGCGAATGTATCAGAACCTATCGAGAGCCACGCCCCTATGAAGGGCTAAATATTACCGATGCCACGGGGTTAACCCCTGCCCAAAAAGCTAAGCTCATTGCCCTCGGAGCGATCGAAGACCCCAAATAGCCCCAGTCCAATAAGTTATACCAAAACTAAAAATGGCGTAGCCATTTTTAGTTTTGGTATAACTTATTGGGTTTGTTTTTTAATTCAACGTGAGTTTAGGATAATTTGAAACGAGCTTTGAGAAAGGGTTTGCTACGCAAACCCTTTCTCAAAGTCCAAAAGTAAAAGCCTTGC